>JAIRLA010000020.1 GCA_031259795.1 Azoarcus sp. | reverse complement strand
ATCGCCGAAGTGGCGCGCGGCAACGAAAAAGACGTCGACCTTGCGGTCAAGGCTGCCCGCCGCGCGTTCAAAAGCGGCGTGTGGTCGCGCAAAGCGCCGCGCGAGCGCATGGAAGTCCTCTACAGAATCGCTCGCCTGATCGAGGCGCACGCCGATGATTTCGCGCTCCTCGACTGCCTGGACATGGGCAAATCCATCTCCGAACTGGTAGGCGGCGACGTGCCCTTTTCGGCGCTGACTTTCCAGTATTTCGGCGAGGCCATCGACAAGGTGGAAGGCGTCGTCACCAGCACCGACCCCGCCGCCTTGCACATGATCGTGCGCGCGCCGCTGGGCGTGGTCGCCTGTGTGACGCCGTGGAACTACCCGCTGATGATGGCGGCCTGGAAAGTCGCCCCGGCGCTGGCGGCGGGCAATTCCGTCATCTTGAAGCCCGCCGAGCAAAGCCCGCTTTCCGCGCTTTTGCTTGCGAGGATTTTCGCCGAGGCGGGTGTGCCGGACGGCGTGTTCAACGTGGTAAACGGCTTCGGCGAGGACGCGGGCAAGGCGCTGGCGCTTCATATGGATGTCGACAAGATCGGCTTCACCGGCTCCACCGAGGTGGGCAAGCTGATGCTGGTCTATGCCGGACAATCCAACATGAAGAAGGTGACGACCGAGTGCGGCGGCAAAAGCCCGCAGATCGTCTTCCCCGACGCCGATCTCGATACGGCGGTCACCTACAGCGTAAACAACATCTACACCAACCAGGGCGAGGTGTGCAGCGCCAGTTCGCGGCTCCTCGTGCATGAGTCCATCTACGACGAATTCATAATGAAGTTCGTCGAGGACGCCAAACGCTTCGCGCCCGGCGATCCGCTCGATCCCGCCACCACCATGGGGCCGCTGGTCACGCGCGAGCAGCAACAGCGGGTGCTCTCCTACATCGACATCGGCAAAAAGGACGGCGGCGAACTGGTCATCGGCGGCGGCGCGCCGCCGGAGCTGGATACCGGCTATTACGTGCGGCCGACGCTTTTCAAGGACATAACGCGGGACATGACCATCGCCCGCGAGGAAATCTTCGGGCCGGTGGGCGCGGTGATGAAATTCAGGGATTACGACGACGCCATCGCCATCGCCAACGACAGCATCTACGGGCTTGCCTCGGCGGTGTGGACGAAAGATCTCGCCACCGCGCACAAGGCGGCGCGGGACATCGAGGCCGGCATCGTCTGGGTCAACTGCTACGAGCACGGCGACATGACGCAGCCCTGGGGCGGCTTCAAGCAATCCGGGCAGGGGCGCGACAAGTGCTTCGAAACCATCCTCGCCCACATGCAAACGAAATCGGTCTGGATTCATCTGGGCTGAACGCGCGTTTTTGGCAATTCAATCCCTGAAGGAGAACATCATGACAGCAACGATCCACGATCCGCTCAACCCCGTTTCGGTGGAAGCGGGCGACGCCGCGGACGTCGAGCAACTGAAGGCGCTGGGCGTCAATCCGCACTTCAATCGCCGCATGAGCCTGTGGCAGAACTTCGCGCTCGGCTTCACCTACCTTTCGCCGGTAGTGGGCGTCTATAGCCTGTTCGGCTTCTGTCTGGCCACGGGCGGGCCGCCGATGATCTGGACCTATCTCCTCATTGCGCTGTGCCAATTCCTGGTCTGCCTGGTGTTCGGCGAAGTCGTCTCGCAATTCCCGATTTCCGGCGGCATCTACCCTTGGGCGCGGCGGCTCGTCGGCAAGCGCTGGGCGTGGATGGCGGGCTGGATCTACGCCTGGGCGCTATGCACGAGCATCGCCGGGATCGCGGTGGGCGCGTCCCCCTTCCTCGCCTCCATGATGGGCATGGAATCCTCCTCGATGCTCACGGTAATTATCGCGCTGACGCTCATCGCCATTGTGACCGGCTTCAATCTGGAAGGCACGCGCTGGCTGGGACGGGTCGCCATGTTCGGTTTCCTCTGCGAGCTGATCGGCGCGCTGCTGGTGGGCGCTTACCTGCTCCTCTTCCATCGCAACTACGATTTCGGCGTGTTTTTCAATACCTTCGACATCCGCATCGACGGCTCCTACTGGCCCGCCTTCCTCGCGGCCTCGCTGGGCGGCCTGTTCCAGTATTACGGCTTCGAAGCCTGCGGCGACGTGGCCGAGGAAACCCCGAATCCCTCCCGCGCCATCCCCAAGGCCATGCGCATGACCATCTATGTGGGCGGCGTGGCGGCGATGTTCATCTGCGTCTCGCTCATCCTCGCGGTGCCGAACATGCAACAAGCGCTCTCCCCGGACGAGAACGGAACCCCCGTCATCATCACCATTCTCAATGAAGCCTTCGGGCCGGTGGGGACGAAACTCGTCGTCGCGGTGGTGGCGATCTCCTTCCTCTCCTGCATCCTGTCGCTGCAAGCCGCCGCCAGCCGCATGGTCTATGCCTATTCGCATGACG
Source organism: Azoarcus sp. (assembly GCA_031259795.1). Lineage (GTDB taxonomy): Bacteria > Pseudomonadota > Gammaproteobacteria > Burkholderiales > Rhodocyclaceae > WRNU01. The sequence continues at coordinate 6,724 of JAIRLA010000020.1, read as the reverse complement.
ACATGTTCATCGGCAGCAAGCTCTTTCGCCGCGTTTCGGAAAAGCATCACGTGCCCTCGAACGCGATCATCCTCATCGGGATACTGACCAGCGCCCTGTGCGTCGCCAGCTACTGGATGGAAGACGCCATCGTCACCATCGTGAGTTTTGGCGTCATCGGCATCTACCTGTCGTTCCAGATGATCGTCATCGCCGCTCTCATCGCCCGCGCGCGCGGCTGGAAGCCTTCCGGCGCCTTCCGCCTGGGCAAATTGGCCTGGCCGGTGAATATCGCCGCGCTGGTCTATGGCGTGCTCGCCATCATCAACATGGCGTGGCCGCGCGGCGGGGACTGGAACATGATCGTCTCCTGCGGCATCGTGCTGGGATTGGGCTTCGCCTACATGACGCTCTTCAAGCCCTATGACCGGGGCGTTTCGCCGCACGGCGACGCGCACATCCTCTTCGGCGACGGAAAGGCCGTCGCCGAGGATTCCGCTCAGGACGACGACATGATCGGCGGCGAACCGGCGCCGGCTCAGGCGGCTTGATTCCCCCGTACCCTATCGACTGCCAGACGAACACGGAGGAAGGCCATACCTTCCTCCGCCTCTTTTTCCACAACCCGCAAACCTTGCGAACTTACCAAAGGAGCATTTCATGGCCCCGGCCACTCTCCAGAGCAATTCCGAACTCATGACGCGCCGCGCCGAGGCCCTGCCGCGCGGCGTGGGCCAATCCCACCCGATCTTCGCCCAAAAGGCGCTCAACAGCGAAATATGGGACGTGGAAGGCAAGCGTTACATCGACTTTTGCGCGGGCATCGCCGTCGTCAATACCGGACATTGCCATCCGAAAGTCATCGCCGCGATCCAGGAACAGGCGCAAAAATTCACCCATACCTGTTTCCAGGTCGTCGCCTATGAGGGCTACGTCGAGCTGGCCGAGCGCCTGAATCGTCTCGCGCCGGGCGGCGCGCCGAAAAAGACCTTCTTCATGAACACCGGCGCCGAAGCCGTTGAAAACGCCGTCAAGGCGGCGCGCGCCTTCACCGGACGCCCCGGCGTGATCGCCTTCAACGGCGCTTTCCATGGCCGCACCCTGCTCGCGCTGGCCCTCACCGGCAAGGTGGCGCCCTACAAGACAGGGTTCGGGCCTTTCCCCGGCGACGTCTTCCACGCGCCCTACCCTTCCGAAACGCATGGCGTTTCCGCCAGCGCCGCCATTGCCGGGATCGAAAGGATTTTCAAGAACGACATCGACGCCTCCCGCGTGGCCGCCGTCATCGTCGAACCCGTCCAGGGCGAGGGCGGCTACATCCCCGCGCCGGTCGAATTCCTGAAGCGACTGCGCGCGCTCTGCGACCAGTACGGCATCGTGCTGATTTGCGACGAAATCCAGAGCGGCGTCGCGCGCACCGGCAAGTTCCTTGCCATCGAGCATTCCGGCGTAATCCCGGACATCATCACCATGGCCAAGGGTCTCGGCGGCGGCACGCCCATTTCCGCCATCGTCGGCCGCGCCGACATCATGGAGGCCGCCATTCCCGGCGGACTGGGCGGCACCTACGGCGGCAATCCGCTCGCCTGCGCGGCGGCGCTGGCGGTGCTCGACATCGTCGAAGAAGAAAATCTCTGCCGGCGCAGCATCGCCATCGGCGAGCGCATCCGGGGCTTTTTCTCCACCCTGGCGAAGACGTTCCCCTCTATTGTCGACGTCCGCGGCCTGGGCGCGATGAGCGCCGTCGAATTCTTCGCCGGCGGCGACAGGACGAAACCTTCCGCCGACATCGCCGATGCCTTGAAGGCGGAAGCCCTGAAGCGCGGCTTGCTGCTGCTCAACTGCGGCGTCAACGGCAACGTGCTGCGCCTCATGACGCCGCTGACCATCTCCGATCCGGTGCTCGACGAGGGGCTGGAGATCATCGGCGCGGCGCTGGCCGATCTCGCCAGAGAAGGCAGGCTTTGAGCACGGGCGTATCGAACCATCATGGGTAATGCGAAACCGGGGCGCGCCGCGAAACCGTCCTCCGCTCCGGCGGTGACAATGGCGGCGGACGCTATTCCAGCGGATTGCGAGGTGGAGGTGCGCATCGAAGCGCCGTCCGCTGCTTCCGGCGGGCAGGCGAGCGTCAGGCTCTGCTTTTCCGGCGCACGGATCGCCCTGTCGGATAGCCTGCCGGTGATCGAGCGTTTCGGCCTCAGGGTCGCCAACTATCGTTCCATTCCTTGCGGCGGGCCGGGCGGCGAGAAGTGGATGGACGAGTTCATCCTCGACCGGCAATCTCCCGGCGGTTGGAGTGAGTCCACCCGCCTTTCGTTGGAAGAGTTGGAAGAAGCGATGCGCCGCGTCTGGCGCGGCGAGGCGGAATCCGACGCTTTTTGCTGTCTCACCACGGTCATGGGCCTGCCCTGGCGGGCGGTCGCGATGCTGCGCGCCTGCGGCCATTACCTGCGCCAGACCGGATTTCCGTTGGCGGGCGGCGAGATCGCCAGCGCCCTGCGGCGCAACGAGGCGGCCACCGTCGCGCTGGTCCGGCTGTTCGAGGTCACGTTCGATCCCGCCCTCGAAGGTCGCGGCGTGGCGCTCGCCCGGCAGAAGGAAAAAACGCTGGCGGCGCTCGACGCGGCGGAGGCGGTCGAGGACGATCGCATCCTGCGCAAATACCTGATGCTGATCGAGGCGACCTTGCGCACCAATTATTACCAGCGCCTGCCCGGCGGCGAACCGAAGCCCTGGCTGGCGTTCAAGTTCGACAGCCGCGCCCTGGCGGATCTGCCGCCACCATATCCGGTGGCGGAAATTTTCGTCTATTCGCCGCGCAGCGAGGGCATTCACCTGCGCGGCGGCAAGATCGCGCGCGGCGGCATCCGCTGGTCGGATCGCCCCGCCGATTTTCGCACCGAAATCCACGGGCTGCTCAAGGCCCAGATGGTCAAGAACACGGTCATCGTGCCGGAAGGCTCCAAGGGCGGCTTCGTGGTCAAATGTCCGCCGCCCGCCGGAGACGGCGAAGCCTTGCGGCGGGAGGCGGTCGCGTGCTATCGGACGCTCATCCGGGGCATGCTCGATCTCACCGACAACATCGTCGACGGCCAGGTCGTCGCGCCGCCAGATGTAGTGTGCCGCGACGGCGGCGATCCGTATCTGGTCGTGGCCGCCGACAAAGGCACCGCCACCTTTTCCGACGAGGCCAACCGGATCGCCGCCGAATACGGCTTCTGGCTGGGCGACGCTTTCGCCTCCGGCGGCAGCGCCGGCTACGATCACAAGAAGATCGGCATCACCGCGCGGGGCGCCTGGGAGTCCGTGCGCCAGCACTTCCTCGAAATGGGGCGCGATGTCCGCCGCGAGGAGTTCAGCGTCATCGGCATCGGCGACATGTCCGGCGACGTCTTCGGCAACGGTATGCTGCTGTCGCCCGGCATCCGCCTCATCGGCGCATTCGACCACCGGCACGTCTTCCTCGACCCCAACGCCAGCGCGGACAAGGGATTCAGGGAGCGGCAACGCCTGTTTTACCTGCCGCATCCGACGTGGGCGGACTACGCGGCGGACGCCCTCGGCCCTGGCGGCGGCATCTACGCGCGCGGCGCGAAGAGCGTCACCTTGAGCCAGGCCGCCCGCGAGATGCTGGATCTGCCCAAGGCGCAGGCGACGCCGAACGAAATCATCCGCGCCCTGCTCAAGACGCCCGCCGATCTGCTCTGGCTGGGCGGCATCGGCACCTGCGTCAAGGCCGCCGACGAGAGCCACGAGCAGGTCGACGACCACGCCTGCGACGCGATCCGGATCGACGCCGATCAACTGCGCTGCAAGGTGGTCGGCGAGGGCGCGAACCTGGGATTCACGCAAAAGGCGAGAATCCAGTACGCGCGCGCGGGCGGCCGCATCAATACCGACGCCATCGACAACGCGGGCGGGGTCGACTGCTCCGACCACGAGGTCAATATCAAGATCCTGCTCGACCTTGCGCTGAAGAGCGGCGCGCTCGCCCCAGGAGAACGCGATGCGCTCCTCGCCAGCATGAGCGAGGAAGTCGCCGCGCTCGTGCTGCGCGACAACTACCTGCAAAACCAGGCGCTTTCGGTGGCGCTCGCCAACGCGCCGCAAAAGCTCGACACTCACCAGCGCCTGATGCAGAGCCTGGAGCGCAACGGCGACCTGGATCGCAAGGTGGCCGCCCTTCCCTCCGATGCCGAACTGGCCGTCCGCCGCGACCAGGGAGAGGGCTTGTCGCGCCCGGAACTGGCGATGTTGCTGGCGTATACGAAAATCGCCATCTACAAAGAAGTCATTCGTTCGCGCCTCCCCGACGAACCGCTGTTTTCGCGGGATCTGGCGCGCTATTTTCCCGCCTGCCTGCAAAAGCGTTTCGCGGCGGAAATCGCCGCCCATCCCCTGCGGCGCGAAATCGTCTCCACCATGGTCGTCAATGGCATGGTCAACCGGGTAGGCAGCGGCTTCGTAAACGATCTCCAGGAAAGAACCGGCCGCACCGACGACGAGGCCATGCGCGCCTACGCAGTGGTGCGCGACGTGTTCGAACTGGAAGCCTATTGGCGCGCGGTCGAGCGTCTCGACGGCAAGGTTCCCAGCGCCACTCAAATGGCCTTGCTGCTGGAAGCGCGCAAACTGGTGGAATCCGCTGCCCAGTGGGTGCTGCGCAACGTGTCTGGCGCCATCGACGTCTCCGCCGTCGTCGCGCGTTTCGGCGCGCGCGTCGCCGCTTTCGCCGGCCTGCTGCCGGGGGCGGCCAGCCCGGACATCCGGGCGGAATATTCGGCATGCCTGTCTTCCAGCCTGTTGCGCGGGGCGCCCGCCGAGCTCGCGCACTTCTGCGCGGCGCGACGCGGCCTGGAATGCGCGTTGGATGTGGCCGCGCTCGCCGAGCGTTGCGACAGGACGGTGGAATCGACGAGCCGCTTGTATTTCGCCGCGCACGACGCGCTGGGTCTTTCCCTGCTGAAAACTTCGGCGGCCTCCATCGTCTGCAACAACGCCATGGAGAACATGGCGGTGATGGGTTTCGTCGACCAGTTGGGCGACGCCTTCGCGCGGCTGGCGGAGCGTTTCATGGCGCAAACGGACGGCAATGGCGCGCTGGAGGAATTCCTCGCCGCGCAAAACTGCCGGAAAAGCCGCCGGAAAGACCGCCTGCTGGCACTGACCGCCAGCCTGCGGCGGGGAGAACCGCCGAGCCTCGCCATGCTTGCGCTCATCGTCCAGACCCTGTCGGCGCTGGCCGACGGCTGATTTCGCATCATCAACTCATCGATCCCTACAGGAAAGGATACACATGCGTCTCAACGACCAAGGACTGCTCAAAAACAAGGGCTACATCGACGGGCAATGGACCGCCGCCAGGAACGGCGCCGTCTTTCCCGTGACCAATCCCGCCACGAATGAAACCCTCGCCTCGGTCGCCGACCTGGGCGTGGAAGAAACCCGCGCGGCCATCGCCGCCGCCGAAAAAGCGTTCATCTCGTGGCGCAAGCGCTCCGGCAAGGAGCGCGCGCTGGTCTTGCGCAAGTGGTACGAACTGATCGTCGCGGCCACCGACGACATCGCCCTCATCATGACTTCCGAGCAAGGCAAGCCGCTCGCCGAGGCGCGCGGGGAAGTCGCCTATGCCGCGAGTTTCGTCGAATGGTTCGCGGAAGAAGCGCGCCGCGTCTATGGCGAGGTGATGCCAGCGCCCACCGCCGACAAACGCATCGCCGTCGTCAAACAGCCCATCGGCGTCTGCGCGGCGATCACGCCGTGGAACTTCCCCGCCGCGATGATCACGCGCAAGGTCGCCCCGGCCTTGGCCGCCGGATGCGCGGTGGTGGTAAAACCCGCGGAATACACGCCGCTCACCGCGCTGGCGCTCGCCGAACTCGCCGGACGCGCCGGCATTCCGGCGGGCGTCTTCAACGTCGTCACCGGCCTCTCGGCCGCCGCGATCGGCAAGGAACTGACGGACAGCCCCGTCGTGCGCAAACTCTCTTTCACGGGATCGACCGAAGTCGGGCGCCTCCTGATGGCGCAAAGCGCCCCAACCCTGAAGAAACTCTCCTTCGAGTTGGGCGGCAACGCGCCGTTCATCGTCTTCGACGACGCCGATCTCGATCTCGCCATTGAGGGCGCGATGGCTTCGAAATTCCGCAACAGCGGCCAGACCTGCGTCTGCGCCAATCGCCTGCTCGTGCAAAGCGGCATCCACGACGCCTTCGCCGAAAAACTCGCCGCTCAGGTCAAGGCGCTCAAGGTCGGCAACGGCATCGAACCAGGCGTCACACAAGGTCCGCTCATCGACGGCAAAGCGCTGAAGAAGGTCGAAACGCAAGTCGCCGACGCCGTTGCAAAAGGCGGGCGCATCCTCACCGGCGGCAAACCGCATGCGTTGGGCGGCACGTTCTTCGAGCCGACCGTGATCGCGGACGCGACCGCCGACATGCTGTGCGCGCGCCAGGAAACCTTCGGCCCGCTCGCGCCGCTTTTCCGCTTCGAAATCGACGAAGAAGCCATCGCGTTGGCAAACAATACCGAATTCGGTCTGGCCAGCTATTTCTTCAGCAAGGATCTGAATCGCGTCATCCGCGTGGCGGAAGAACTCGAATACGGCATGGTCGGCATCAACACCGGCCTGATTTCCAACGAAGTTTCCCCCTTCGGCGGCGTCAAGCAATCCGGATTTGGCCGCGAAGGCTCGAAATACGGCATCGAGGAATACCTGGTCATCAAGCAATTGTGCATCGGC
>JAIRLA010000121.1 GCA_031259795.1 Azoarcus sp. | reverse complement strand
TGTTCCGAAAGCAGGCTGACGTACTGCATGATGCGCACCGCCATCCAGGGATCGGATTCGCTCTGGAATTCGAGCAGGATGTAGACCCACACCCATTGCCCGCCGATATTGATGCGCCAGACCATGTCATCATGACGTTGCTTGTCGCTCCTGGCGACGTAGCTGGCGTTGATCCGCTTCAGGCTGGCGTAGTCGGCGCGTTCGAGCCATTTGCCGGGCACATAGCCGCGCAACAGGTCGCGCACCAGTTCCGGACAGGTGAAAAGCGCTTTGTAGCTGGAATCGTAGGAAGGCGGCGGTGAGTTCATGGTTCATGGCGGGGCGCTGGTGGAAAAGTGTGACAGTTTAACCTGTCTCAATATCTTTTTGCCATTCATGCGGCGGTTCGGATCAGCGGCGCGCGCGCCGGTTGGTACGAACTGGATTGCCACGTCGATGCGCTCCTCGCAATGACGAGGCGGGTGAGGGGAATTCCCTGGAGGGCGCCGTTATCGCTCCGATCCCCGTCTCCTGGTTTCTTGTGCGGCCCTTGCATGCTATGCATATTCGCCGCGCTCTCGGATCAATATGAAAATTCCATCGTTCCCGCCGCGCCGATGGAGGATTTAGCATGGCTCGTCATTGCCGCCCCTTTCTTTCACGAACGGAGGCGTTTGCGTCGATCCACTCACTTTTTCCAGCGCAATGGGAGTCTTTTCATGAGCAGAACACAAAAAGCCGCCGCTGGCGTCCTGGCGCTCGCCGCCGCCTTGTCCGGCGCGGGCGCATATGGCGCGGATGATGTCTTGCCCGCCATCAATCTGCAATTGTCGCCGTGGACGGTCATCGCCAAGGAGCGCGGCTTCTTCAAGGAAGAATTCGACAAGATCGGTACGAACAAGATCAATCTCATCGCTTCCGGCGCGGCTGAATTGCTTGGCGCGGAAACCGCCGCCGTGGGCGGAGGGGCGATTGCGATTGCGCAGCGCATGGTCTATCCGGCCACGGTGCACCGCGCCAACGGACTCGATGGCGTCATTATCTGGATTTCCGAACCGTCCAATCGCTATCGCGCGCCGATTCTCGCCCGTGCCGACAATGACGCCATCAAAACATTGAAGGATCTCGATGGCAAGAAGCTCGGCAGCAGCCGCATCAGTTGCTATTGGTCGTCTCCGTTCGAGGCGCTGCACAAGGCCGGTCTGCCGCTCGATTCGCGTCTCAAGAAAGGCCGGGTGAGATATGAATCCATCGACAATCCATCGGTGGCGGTCTCCGCCGTCATTTCCGGCGCGGCGGACGCCACCGCGGCGCACCTGGCGGCGGGGCAATTCACCGGGCCGTGGCTGTCGGGCAAGCTCAAGGTGATCGGACGCTCGCCCGACGATGGCGTATATGTCAATAACGCCGGGCGGGTGACGTATTTCGCGCGGCGCGATTTCGCCAATAAATATCCGAAAGTGGTGAAGGCTTTTCTCGCGGCGCGCGAGCGTACCCGCGAATGGGCATTCGATCATGTCGAAGAAGCGGCGGCCATCGTCGCCAGGGAAACGCGCGTTCCCATCGAAGTCGCCCGTTTCCAGATCACCCATCCCGGACAATGGGAATTCATGGCGGGCGAACCGAACGCCGGGCGCGCCCGCACGGCCATCCGCGATTTCCAGAAATGGTATGTCGCCAACGGTGACGACATTCTCGCGGAACGCAATCTGACCGATGAGCAGATCGACAAATTCATCGACGGGCGTTTCTTCGTGGGCGGCGAGTACTCCATCTATTTCTGAGTCCGGAAACGAGAACGCGGCAGCGGAAATGGATACGGATACAGTGCGGAAAGCGCGATGAGCAGCGAATCCTTGCGGGTAAATGAACCGCCGGCCGCGGGCGCTCCCCATGGCGGCTGGCGGCGCAAGGGGGCGGAATGGCGCGGCGCCCTCTCCCGGCGGGGAAAAGCCTTCGTGCGGGAGCGGCGGTATATCGGGCTGCTGTTGCCGCTCATCATCCTGGGCTTCTGGCAGGCCGCTTCCACGCGGGCGTGGGTCGATCCGGTTTTCCTGCCGCCGCCCGGCAAGGTGGTGCGCGAATTCTGGCAAATGCTGCTGCACCAGAATCTGCTGCAAGACTTGCAGGCCAGCGTTTTCATCGTCGGGCAGGCGTTCGTCTACGGCAGCTTCGTCGCCATCGCGCTCGGCGTGGCGGCGGGATTGTCGCGCCGGGTCGAACTCTTCTTCGGCCCGACGCTGAATACATTGCGCCACATCCCGAGCGTGGCGTGGCTGCCGCTCATCGTGCTCTGGCTCGGGCTGGGCGCGCCCGCCAAGATTCTCGTCATCGCCAAGTCGGTGTTCTTTCCCGTCTTTCTCAACGTGCTGCAAAGCATCCGCGGCGTCGACAAGAACTACATCGAACTGGCGGACGCCTTTACGCTCACCCGGCGGCAACTCGTCAGGAAAGTCATTTTCCCGGCGATCATGCCCGGCCTCGCCGTGTCCCTGCGCTACGCCGCCGGGCTGGCATGGGCGCTCGTGGTCGTGGCCGAAGGCCTGAGCGGGCTGGAAGGGCTGGGCTTCCTGATTTTTCGCGCGCAGGGCCTGTTGCTCACCGATCAATTGCTGGTCTGCATGGCGCTGATCGGCGTCATCGGCTTCGCCATCGACCGCGGCATGTTGCTCTTGCAGCGCCGGATGCTGCGCTGGAAAGCGGGGTTCGAGGGATAAACGCGAGGACATCCAACCATGAATGACGGCAATACCGGCGCGCTGGAAATCCGCCGCGTCTCGAAAGCCTACGACGTACCGGGCCGCGCCCGCCTGCAAGTGCTCTCCGAGGCCGGCTTCACCGTGGAGCCGGGAGCGTTCGTGTCCATCGTCGGGCCGTCCGGATGCGGCAAATCCACCCTGCTGCGCATCATCCTCGGGCTGGACGACGCCTACAGCGGCGAGGTTCTCCTCCATGGCGAACGCATCACCGGCGCCAGTCTCAAGCGCGGCATCGTGTTCCAGGATCACCGTCTGCTGCCGTGGCTGACGCTCGAACAAAACGTCGGCCTGGCGCTGGAGAACGCCGCCATGCCGCCGCAGGAAAAAACGCGGGCGGTCGCGGAGCACATCGCGCTCGTGGGGCTGGCCGGCTTCGAGCAGGCATACCCGCACCAACTCTCCGGCGGCATGGCGCAACGCGCCGCCATCGCGCGCGGACTCGTCAACCAGCCGGAAATCCTCCTGCTCGACGAACCGCTCGGCGCCCTCGACGCCCTCACCCGCATCCGCCTGCAAGAAGAATTGCAACGCATCTGGCGCGTGGAAGGCACGAGCATGATCCTGGTCACGCACGATGTCGAAGAAGCCCTGTTCCTGAGCAACAAAGTCATCGTCATGAACACCAATCCCGGCCGCGTGGTGAAAGAAATTCCCATCAGCCTGCCCCACCCCCGCGACCGTTCCAGCCACCTCTTCAGCGAGCTTCGCCGCGAGATTTTCGTAGCGATGGGCGAACACGCGCGCGCCGCCCTGCCGATCGCCGCCTGAGTCCGCGCGCGCCGCCGCCTTCTTTGCCGGACACCGTCCAACACACCACTTCACTTCTGGAAAAATCATGACCGAAACACACACCCCGTCCGCCGCATTCTCCACCGCCCAAGCCCTCGCCGCCGATTTCGCCCGCACCGCCGTCGCCCGCGACCGCAAGGGCGGCACGCCGCAGGCCGAACGCGACGCCTTGCGCCAAAGCGGCCTGCTCAATTTCACCATCGCCCGCGAACTCGGCGGCGCTGGCGGCAACTGGCTCGAAGCGCTCGCCATCGTGCGGGAAATCGCCCGCGCCGACAGCTCCCTCGCCCACGTCTTCGGCTTTCACTACTACCTCCTCGCCACGGCGCGGCTATTCGGCAGCCAGGCGCAATGGACGGACTTGCACCGCAAGAGCGCGGAAAACGGCTGGTTCTGGGGCAACGCCCTCAATCCCCTCAACCGCAACGTCATCTCCCGCCCGCGCGCGGCGGGCGGCCACGAATGGAACGGCGTCAAGAACTTCGCCTCCGGCGCGAAAGACTCCGACCTCCTCATCGCTTCCGCCCTGGACAGCGGCCCGGAAGGCCGCATCCTCGTCGCCGCCATTCCCGCGCGGCGCGAAGGCATCGTCATCCTCGACGACTGGGACAACATCGGGCAACGGCAAACCGACAGCGGCAGCGTCGCCTTCGAGCGGGTCGCCGTAGACGACAGCGAACTCTTCCTCGACCCCGGCCCGCTCTCGACCCCCTTCGCCAGCATCCGCGGCCTCATCGGACAATTGATCTTCGCCAATCTCTTCCTGGCGATCGCCGAGGGCGCCTACCAAGCGGCGGTAGACTACCTGCGCCAGAAAGAAACCCGCCCATGGATCGAATCGCAGGCGCTGACCGCGCAAACCGATCCTTTCATCCTGCGCCACTTCGGCGAACTCTGGGTCAGGCTGGAAGGCGCGCGCGCCCTCACCGAAAAGGCCAACGCCCGTATCGACCCCATCTGGAGCAAAGCCGAAGCCCTGACCGCCGCCGAGCGCGGCGCCTTCGCCCTCACCGTCGCCGCCGCCAAGGTAGCGACGACACAAGCCGGGCTGGAAATCGCCAGCCGCATCTTCGAGCCGCTCGGCGCGCGCGCCACCACCAACGCCCTGGGCTTCGACCGCTTCTGGCGCAACCTGCGCACCCAGACGCTGCACGATCCGGTGGACTACAAAATCCTGCAATTGGGCGACTGGATCGTCAATGACACCCTGCCTACGCCCTCGTTTTATTCATAGGAAGACCGGACGCCCGCGGATTCATGCAAGGAAAATACCGGCCCGCCGCTGATCAAAAAGGGGGAGGAAGAAAGGGGACGCCCGTCCATTCTCCACCGCAGGGAAATCAGCGGCGCTGCGCTCCGTATGAAAGGAAACCCTCTCCCGCCCCTGACGGGGCACCCTCTCGCCCGCCAAGCGGGGGAGGGGACGGCAGACGCCTTGCAATAGTGGGGAGGGTTTTTGCGGGAAAGGGCGTCCTTCCCCGTGGAACGCGGCGGCGCTGCCTTGATGGCTTGCTAATCCTTGATTTCCAGTTTCGTTTTGGCGAGCGATTCTTTCAGTTGCGGAGCGGGGGTGAAAATCAGCTTGACCTGCTTGATATTCCGGACGGACAGATCCTCGGGTTTGTCCGCGCCCACGCTCGTCACCCCGGCGCGGAAGCTGCCCAATTTGTCGAGCCGGACGGAATAGCCCGCGTCCAGGCGCTTCTGGATCACGGTATTGAGATTTTCGAGCACGCTCTTGACGTCGCCAGGCGAGAGCGAGGAGAGTTCCAGAATGTCCTGGCATATCTGGTCGGTATTGACGTAGCCCTTGGAAACCTGCGTGAGATACCACTTGTTTTCCTTGCGGTTCAAAGGATTGACGCGTTGGATCTTCTTGAGGGAAATCGACATGGCGGACTCCTGTGGTTGATGTCGTGACGCTGATCATAGCCCGCGCCAATCGACCGATCAAGTACGCCGCGAAACGCCCAGGCTGGCGTTTGAAAACCATTAGCGAGGTTTTTGTAAACCACTAGCGAGGTTTTTGAAAACCTCCCGTATGGTTTTTGAAAACCTCGCTAGTGGTTTTTGCAAACCTCCCGTGTGGTTCTTGCGAATCTTCCGCGTGGTTCTTGCAAACGGCCAGCGCGGGCGCGCTATCTCCGACTCTGGGTCTTGATGGCACGCGCCTTGGCGACTCGCGCCTTGGCGACTATTTCGCGCACGGCGGGCGCGGCATCCTTGCCGAAGCGGCGGACAATCTCCTCGAAGATGGCGATGGCTTCCCTGGTCTTGCCCTGTTGCCACAGGACCGCGCCTTTGTTGAAGAGCGCCCTGGCAATCCACATGCGCACGCCGGGCGCGGCGGCCTTGCCATGGCGGCCGGTTTCGCCGGAAGCCGCGGCGGGACGGTCCGGCTTGTCTTGTTTTCCAGCGCCGTGGCACACGGCGGGCGCGGCCATGACCATGGCTGCGGCGAGTATCGCGCTCCATACCCGTTTCCGCCCGGGCGCGGCTTTCTCGGGAGACATGCGGCCGACGGAAGGAGCGTTGCGGCTTTGTCTGGAAGTATTCATGATGCGTCGGCCTCGATAGTGTTCGGTGGTTGGGAATGCGGCGGCCTGATGCGCATGGCGATGTCCGGTATTTTGGCCGTCGCATGACTTTTTACAACAAAGGCGGCGCATGGAGCGGGGAGTTTGCGGGCGCGAAGCTCCGGGCCTGCTTCGCGTCTCACTGCACGGCGCGGCGGCGGAAATCGCGCG
>JAIRLA010000025.1 GCA_031259795.1 Azoarcus sp. | reverse complement strand
CAGTAATCGAGCCGATCCATGTACGGCGCCGACTGCGCCCAGGTGCGCGTCTCGGCGAGTTTTTCGGTGCCGCGATGCAAGAGGCCGATGTGCGGGTCGGCGCGTTCGACCACCTCGCCATCGAGTTCCAGCACCAGCCGCAACACCCCATGCGCCGCCGGATGCTGCGGGCCGAAATTGAGCGTGTAATTGCGAATCTCAGCCATGACCGGCGTCCCCGTAGCGCGCCTCGCGCACGATGCGCGGCGTGTTTTCGCGCGGCTCGATCGTCACCGGCTGATAGACCACCCTCCCCGCGTCCTCGTCGTAGCGCATCTCCACGTGGCCGGAAACCGGAAAGTCCTTGCGCAGCGGATGACCCACGAAACCGTAGTCGGTGAGGATGCGGCGCAGATCGTCATGGCCGCTGTACATGATGCCGTAGAGGTCGAACGCCTCGCGCTCGTACCAATTGGCGGACGGCCACAGTTCGCACACCGAGTCGAGCACCGGAAAATCGTCGTTCCCGGCAAAGACGCGCAGGCGCAAGCGCCAATTGTGGGTAATGGACAGCAGATGCGCGACCGAGGCGAAACGCCTGCCCGTTTGCTTGCCATGACAGGCCGAATAATCGACCCCGGAGAGGTCGATCAACTGCTCGAAACACAGATCGGCATGATCGCGCAGGATGCGGGCGACCCCGAAATAATCGGAAGCGACCGTCTCGATCGTGACCTCGCCACGGTCCACGACGAGCGATTTCACCCGTTCTCCGAGGATTTTCCGCAAGGATTGACTCAGGCGCTCAAGTTTGGCACTCATTTCGGTTCCGGCCCTCAGCGGCGCGCGATGGTATTGGTGCGTTTGATCTTGTTCTGGAGTTGCAACAGGCCATACAGCAGCGCCTCGGCGGTCGGCGGGCAACCCGGCACATAAACATCGACCGGCACGATGCGGTCGCAGCCGCGCACCACGGAATAGGAATAGTGGTAATAGCCGCCGCCATTGGCACAGGAGCCCATCGACACCACCCAGCGCGGCTCGGCGAGCTGGTCATAGACCCGGCGCAGCGCCGGGGCCATCTTGTTGGTAAGCGTGCCGGCGACGATCATCAGATCGGAATGGCGCGGACTGGCGCGGAAAATGATGCCGAAGCGGTCGAGATCATAGCGCGCCATCCCGGCGTGCATCATCTCCACCGCGCAACAGGCCAGCCCGAACGTCACCGGCCACAGCGACCCCGTGCGCGTCCAGTTGATGACCGTATCGAGCGAAGTAGTCACGAACCCTTCACGAAAGACGCCTTCGATACTCATGCCTTACTCCCAGTCGAGCGCGCCATTTTTCCACTCGACGATGTAACCGATAATCAGGATGGCAAGAAACACCATCACCGCGCCGAAAACGAACCACGCCGCCGCCCCGGCGGCGATGAACTCCCGGAACACCACCGCCCACGGAAAAAGAAAGGCGATTTCGAGATCGAACAGAATGAAAAGGATGGCGATGAGGTAATAGCGAACATCGAACTTCATGCGGGCGTCCTCGAACGCCCCGAAGCCGCATTCATAGGCGGCGAGCTTTTCGCCGTCGGGCCGTTGCGGCCCGAGCGAGCGCCCAAGGAAAAAGGGAACGACGCCGAAAGCAAGGCCGACGAGCACGAACAGCAAAACGGGAAAATAATTCTCCAGCATGACCCGATGCTCCCTCGCGCCAGCGTCCCGGCGCGCTCTGTTGATCCGGCGGCGGCGCGGGAAAAGGGAAACCGAAAAACCCCTGCGCCGTCGTTGTTTTGATCGTTTCTCGCAGAAACGCCCGCAAACGCGGGCGTCTCGTGCTTCTGGTCCTGGTGCCGACGATGAGACTCGAACTCATACGGCTTTCGCCACTACCCCCTCAAGATAGCGTGTCTACCAATTTCACCACGTCGGCACGACAAAGCGCGATTCTATCTTTTTTTCACGCGGCGGGCAAAAGCGGATAACGTCTCGCGCCATCCCGTCCCCCTTTCGCGCCCGCGCGGCTTCGCAACCGCAACGACAACCGCATTGCCCGGCCTTGCCGCGCCCCTGTCCCGCCTGGCGGCGCGCTTCACTCCATTCCCGCATCGACCGCGAACCCGCATCACTCCGGAATCTCCGGAATCGTGTCCGCCGGCGCGACCGCCCCCTCGTCCTCCGCGGACGCCTCCCTGCCCTCGCCGGCGGCGGGCGGCGCATCGGCGGCGCCTCCCCCGGCGGAAGCCGCGGCATCCGGAGGAGAAGCCCCATCCGGAGGAATTCCGGCGGGTTCGACCACCGCCGGCGCGTCATCCATGATGCTCTTCGGCGCGGCCGGAGTCTTGCCCGCCAGATATGACAGACTCAAGCTCGTGACGAAAAACACCGTCGCCAGCGCCGCCGTCGTCCGGCTCAGGAAATTGGCCGAACCGGAAGCGCCGAACAGACTGCCCGAAGCCCCGCTGCCGAACGCCGCGCCCATGTCCGCGCCCTTGCCGTGCTGCACCAGCACCAGACCGATCACGGCCAGTCCCGCCAGCACATGAATCGTCAGCACAAAAGGAAAAAACGAATTACCCATCATCAACCTCGAAAAAACCGCCAGCCTTTTTCAGGCTCCGTTCGCCACCGCCGCCGCCCGGCAAATGGACATGAAATCGTCCGCGACCAGCGATGCCCCGCCGATCAGGCCCCCATCGACACCGGGCGCCGCGAAAAGCGCCGTCGCATTGTCCGCCTTGACGCTGCCGCCGTAGAGAACACGCACGGACGCCGCCGCCGCATCCCGCTCGCCGAGCCAGCGCCGGATACCGGCATGCATCCGCCGAATCTCCTCGACGCCCGCCGCCCGTCCGGCGCCGATCGCCCACACCGGCTCATAGGCGACGGCCAGCCGCGCCAACATCCGCGCGCCGATGATCGCCAGCACCGCGCCGAGCTGCCGCTCGACCACCTCCAGCGCCCTGCCCGCCTCGCGTTCGGCCAGCGACTCGCCAACGCAGACAATGGGCGCAAGCCCCGCCCGCAACGCCGCCGCCGTCTTCCGCCCCACCGTGGCATCGTCCTCGCCGAAGAGCGCGCGCCGCTCGGAATGGCCGACGATCACATACCGGCACCCCAGATCGGCGAGCATCTCCGCGCTCACTTCGCCGGTATAGGCCCCGGACTGGAATTCGCTCACCGTCTGCGCCCCCGGCGCCACGCCGCGCAGACGCGCGGCGGCTTGCGCGAGGTACGGAAACGGCACGCACACAGCGACTTCCACACCGGCAACCGCGCCGATCGCGCCAAGAAGCGCCTCGTTCGCGGCAAGCTCGCCATTGAGCTTCCAGTTACCGACGACAAGTTTTTGCGCCATGTGCGGGAAAAGCGGATACGAGCATTGAAACGGGCGATTCTATAAGACGCACGATATATGTGCCAAGAGGCGCGGCCAAAATTTGTTGCTCGCCCCGGCATCCGCCCCCCTCCGGCTCCGGCCTCAAGCAACCGGCGCGTCCGGCGGCCATGTCCCCGCCGCGCATTTTTTTCGATATCAGCGCCGCATCGCCACTTCGCCTTGATCGCGAGAGCTTCGCGGAGCCTTGCCCGCGCGCCCCGCCCTGAACCGCTGCATGGATTGCCACGTTGCTTCGCTCTTCGCTCCTCGCCTCGCCTCGCAAGAACTTGCCCTTGCGAAAGCCGCCTGCCGTCCCCTCCCTCGCTTGGCGGGCGAGAGGGTGGCCCGTCAGGGCCGGGAGGGGGCTTCGTTCCATCCGGCGCGAAGCGCCGCTGGATAAAAAGGGGGAGGAAGAAACGGAACGCTTGTCTACGCCCCACCGCAAAGAAAACCGCGTCGATGCGCTCCGTATGGAAGGAAACCCTCTCCCGGCCTTCGGCCACCCTCCCCCGCAAGCGGGGGAGGGGAGTTCCATCGCACGAAGGGAGTCCGTCGGAAGAACTCGTCATTGCGAGGAGC
>JAIRLA010000308.1 GCA_031259795.1 Azoarcus sp. | reverse complement strand
GGAAAGATTGGCGTTATAGAAAACGTCATAATAAAATCCACGCCAGATGTTGTTTTGTACTGGGGAGCATTTTGTGGCGTCCAATACTTTAGTCAACCGGCGGCTGTTGCCGGATCGTGGACTCTGGCGCGAAAGGGCGTCGAAAGTGGGCGATGGCGATCCGCCCATGCCTGCCGTGGAGCCGGGAGGAATGGAGGGCTGGAACGTGAGGCGCGCGGGGATGTGCCGCTGGCTGGCGGCGTTGGCGGCCGGTGTGACGCTGGCGGGAGGGGCGGACGCGGCTGATCTGGCCTTGTCGGGAATCCTGGGCAGGAAAGCCTTGCTCGTCGTCGATAACGGCGCGCCGCAGATGGTGGCGGTGGGGAAGAGTACGGCGGAAGGTGTCAAGCTCTTGGCGATCGAGGGCGAGACCGCGATAGTCGAGTTCGAGGGGCTGCGTCACAAATTGCGTTTGGGCGCGCGGGTGGTGCGCCAGAAGGACGGGGGTGGAGGCAAGCAAGGCGTCGGGGGGCGGATGACGGGCGAGGAGGCCAGGAAGGTATTGGCGCGCGGCGTGGAGATGACGATCGACGCGAACGAAGAAGGCCATTTCATGACCGAGGGAGAGATCAACGGCGGCAGGGTTCGCTTTCTTGTCGACACCGGGGCGACGACGGTGGCGATTGGCTATTCCGACGCGCTTCGCCTGGGCATCAGGCTTGCGGATGAGCCGATGGGCCGGAGCATGACGGCGGGCGGGGTGACGAGGACGTGGATGGTGACGCTGGGCGCGGTGAAGGTCGGGAGTATGCGCTTCAGCAATGTGAGCGCGGCGGTGACGGAAAACGATATGCCGTTCGTGCTGCTCGGCATGAACGTGCTCGAACAGATGGAGATGCGGCGCAGCGGCAAGCAGATGCGCTTGAAGAAAAAGTTTTGATGTTCATGGACGCCATGCGGGAAAACAGCGATGAGGCTGTCGGTGAGTTCCTTTCCAGGTTGCGCCGGTTGTTGGCGCGGACTGGCGCGGAAGGCTCCGCCGCCAGCGGCGATGGGCCCGGCGCGGGCGGCGGGCGGCATCGCCCGGCGGCGGTATTGGTGCCGCTGGTGTTGCACGGGGACGGGGAGGACGGGCTGACGGTGCTCCTTACCCGGCGCACCGATCATCTGCACCATCATCCGGGACAGATCAGCTTTCCCGGCGGCGGAATGGAGGCGGGCGATGTTTCGGCGGAAGCCGCGGCGTTGCGCGAGACGGAAGAGGAAATCGGCTTGCCGCCGGAGCGGGTGGAAGTCATCGGGCGCTTGCCGGATTACCTGACCGGCACGGGCTTTCGCGTCACGCCGGTGGTCGGTCTGTCGCGCCCGCCGCTGGCGCTGCGGCTGGACGATTTCGAGGTGGCGGAGGTTTTTGAAGTGCCGCTGGCGCATTTTCTCGATCCGGCCAGGCACCAGCGCTACTCATTGCGCGTGGGGGGCGAACTGCGCCATTTCCATGCCATGCCTTACGGCGATTACTTTATCTGGGGCGCGACAGCGGGGATGCTGATGTCGCTTTACCGGCTGCTCGCGGCGGAGGACTGACGTTCGCCGCGCCACACCCGTTCCGCCGCGGCGAGCAGCAGTACGTCGGCGCCACGGCGCGCGAACAGGCCATTGCTGACCACGCCGGCGATCTGGTTGAGGTCGGATTCGAGTGCGCGCGGGTCGGCGATGGCGAGGCCGTGGATGTCGAGGATGCAGTTGCCGTTGTCGGTGATGAAGCCTTCGCGCCAGCGCGCCTCGCCGCCGGTGAGACGGACGATTTCGCGCGCGACCTGGACGCGGGCCATCGGGATGACTTCGACCGGCAACGGGAAGCGCCCGAGGGTGGCGACGCGTTTGCTGGCGTCGCAGATGCAGATGAAGCGTTGCGCGGCGGCGGCGATGATTTTTTCGCGGGTGAGCGCGCCGCCGCCGCCTTTTATCATGTTGAAGCCGTGGTCGATTTCGTCCGCGCCGTCGATGTAGAGGGGCAGGGTTTCGGCGTCGTCGAGGCGCACGAGCGGGATGCCGTGCGCGGCCAGCCGTTCCGAGCTGGCTTCGGAGCTGGAGACCGCGCCCCGGATGCGCGTGCCGCTGCCGGCGAGGGCGTCGATGAAGTGGTCGACGGTGGAGCCGGTGCCGATGCCGATGAGGCTGTGCGGCGGGAGCGCTGCGAGTTCGGCGAGCGCGGCGCGCGCGGCGGCTTTTTTGAGTTCGTCCTGATTCATTGTTTTTTTAGAGCGAGCCGTAGGAGTGCAGGCCGGAGAGGAACATGTTGACGCCGAGGAAGGCGAAGGTGGTGACGAGCAGCCCGCCGAGCGCCCACCAGGCGAGCATTGCGCCGCGCAGGCCGCGCGTCAGGCGCATGTGCAGCCAGATGGCGTAGTTGAGCCACACGATCAGCGCCCAGGTTTCCTTGGGGTCCCATGACCAGTAGCTGCCCCAGGCTTCCGCCGCCCATAGCGCGCCGAGGATGGTGGCGATGGTGAAGAAGGCGAAGCCGATGGCGATGGCCTTGTACATCACGTCTTCGAGGACTTTCGGCGCGGGGAGCCGCCCGGCGAGTATGCCGCGGGAGACGAGCAGGTGTGCGGCGCCGGCCATCGCGGCGAGCGCGAAGCCGCCGTAGCCGACGAAATTGGCGGGGACGTGGACTTTCATCCAGTACGACTGCAAGGCCGGGACGAGCGGCTGGATCTGGTATGCTTCGCGCGTAAAGGCGTACCAGAGCAGGAAGGCGACCGCGATCGAGACCGTCAGCAGCACGAAGGCGCCGAGTTTGCGGGTGCCGTAGCGGCCTTCGTAGAATAGATAGAGCAGCGCGGTGATGAGGCTGAAAAGGACGAAGACTTCGTACAGGTTGCTGATGGGGATGTGGCCGATGTCCGGGCCGAGCAGGTAGGACTCGTACCAGCGCACGAAGAGGCCGGTCGCGCCCATGACGGAGGCGGCCCAGGTGAGGGCGCTGCCGGTGCGTTCGGCGAAATCGGAGCGCGCCGCCATGCCGAGCCAGTACGCGCCGGTGGCGATGAAGAAGAGGGCGCTCATCCACGCGATCGCGGCCTGGCTCGAAATCAGGTATTTGAGAAAGAAGGTTTGTTCGGCGCGGGCGGGATCGCCCTGGTAGAGCCAGATGCCCGCCAGCGCCAGTACGGCCACGATGGCGAGAAACGGGCGGAATGGCCGCCATGCCCGGCCAAGGGCGGCGAGGATGGGCACGTGCAGGACGAGGATGGCGGCGTCGTAGCCGTCCATGGCTTGCCCATAACGCAGGAAGGCGAAGCAGGCGCCGGTGACGAGGGCCAGCGCGTAGAGCCAGTCGCCATAGGCGCGGCGCTTCGGGGCGGGGGCGCCGGGGGCCGATGGCGGCGCGGCGGAAGAGGAAGAAGGAGACGGGGCCAGTTCCATGGAAGTTTCCGGAGGTCAGTTTTGCGGGGCGGTGGCGCCGAGCGCCGCGGCCAGCGCATCGCGGTGGCGGGCGAAGGTTTCGTCCAGGTCGATGGTCTTGCGGTTCGACGACATGGCCAGCAGTGTTTCGTCGTTCTTGAGCAAGACGAACAACCGGCGTTCGCGGATGTAGAGCATGCCGAACACGCCCAGCGCCAGCAAGAGCGCGCCGGAATAGACCAGCGCCTTGCCGGGGGAGCGGGTCGCTTGCAGGACGGTGGCTTGCCGTTGTTCGTAAGCGTTGAGCTGGAGGTAGAACGGCGCGCCGTAGCGGCTGCTGTCGGCGAGCGCGATCAGGGCGTCGCGCACGAACGGGGCATGGGCTTCGCCGGGTTCGAGCGCGGCTTGGCCGGCCTCTTCGCGCGCGATCATCCATGCGTCCCAGGTCAAGCCTTGGATGATCTGGAGGAAGGCCGCGCCGGAGCGTTCGCGTTCGGCTTCGGGGATGGATTTCTCGATGAATTCGGAGATCGCCGCGAAGCCGCCGTCGGCGAAGAGGGCGAGGGTGTGCCCGGCGGCTTCTTTCAGGCGCTCGCGCAGGGTGCTGTCGTCCCCGTCGAGGTTGCGCGCGGCAAAACGCGCGGCGAGCGCGTCGAGGCGGGCGGGATCGAAGAAGATGTGGCGGATGGCGAACCAGGCGTCGACGCCGGCATCGCCATCGAGCGGGATGCGCAGGTAAGAGAACGGCTCCATCTGGCTGGCGCGCATGCCGCTGTAAAGGTACCAACGGCCATCGATTTCGACTGGCAGCATGTAATTGCTGAATTCGCGCGCTTGTCCGGCGGCGTCGCGCAGTTTGAAGGTATAGCTCGGCCCGAGGTTGCGCGGTTTCTTGCCGCTTTGCGCGTTCGCGCCGCCGCCGAAGAAGCTCTCGAATCCGCCGCCGGGCGCGGTGGCGGCCATGTTCTCGACGTTGATGGGACGAAAGCCGGTGATTTCGAGGGTGTAGCCGTAGCCGAGCGTCTCCAGCGGTATCCGCGCCCCGACTTCGCCGGCGAACGGATACGGCGGATGCGCGCCGGGGGCGAGGTCGCGCACGGTAAAACGCAGCCGCGAACCGCCGTCATCGAAGCCGGACTGGAACAGGGTGACGCCGCGGTATGTGAACGGCTTGTTGACTTCGAGCGTGCGCTCGAAACGCTCGCCGCTGTCGTTATCGGTAATCACCAGATCACTGGCGTAGCGCCGGGGCATCCCGCTCGCGTAATAGTCGATGCGGAACCGCTGGAGCGCGACCCTGAAAGGCAAGGATTGGAGCAGGATGCCGTCGCCGGCGTTGAGCACGGCGAAATCGGCGGAACCGCCTTCCGGAATGTAAACATTGCCGCGATAGCTCCAGTTGTCCGGCCCGAGGCGGGCCGAAGCGGGAATGTCGGCGACCGGCCTGTTGCCGGAAGTGGGGGCCTTGTCGCCGAGATACATTTGCAGGGCGAGCGGCAGGTCGCCGTCGAGCAGTCCGCCGGCGCAGATCAGTACGATGGCGGTATGGGCGAGGAAATAGCCGATGCGCCCGGCGCCGCCTTGCCTGGCGGCGACCAGCGCGCCGTCTTCGCGCTCGTCGATCCGGAAACGGAAACCCTCGCCCGCGAGGTAGTCCGTGACCGCGCCGCGTCGAGCCTGCGGCGGCAAAGTGGGAACAAGGCTCGCGTGGTGAGCGAAGAGCCGCAGCGAGACTTCGCGCGCATGTTCGTGGAAGCCGCGCATTTCGCGCAGCATCGGCGTGGCCTGGCGGATGATGCACAGCATCGTCGACAGCACGAGAAAAGCGAGGATGGCGAGAAACCAGCCCGCGCCATAGACCGAATACAAGCCCATGCGGGCAAAGACGGGCTCCCAGAACTGGCCGAACTGGTTGAGGTAGGCGTTCGCCGGTTCATTCTGCTGTACCACGGTGCCGATGATCGAGGCGATCGCCAGCACGGTGAGCAGGCTGATGGCAAAGCGCATCGAACTCAACAGTTCGATCAATGCCTGGATGGCGGAAACTCGTGCGCTGGCGCCTTGCTGCATCCGTGGTCTCTGGGGGAGGAAGCCGTCGGGTACGAGGCCGGAAAGGAAAAGGGACAGAAGAAAGGGGACGGACTCGCCGTCCCCCATCATGATCGCCCGGAACGCGGCGCGCTTTCAGCGCAGGCCGGCGGCGTAGTCGGACACGGCCTTGATTTCGGGATCGGTCATCTTGAGCGCGATCGCCTGCATCATGCTCGCCGGATCATTGGCGCGCACGCCGTCGCGGAAAGCCTTGAGCTGGGCTTCGATGTATTCGGGAAATTGCCCCGCCAGGGCCGGATACTGGGACGGCAAGCCGTTGCCGCTGGCGCCGTGACAGGCGGCACAGGCCGGCACCCCCTTGGCGGCGATGCCCGCGCGCCATATCTTCTGCCCGGCGGCAATGGCATCGGGAGTCCTGTATGTGGCGGGCCGCAACTTCTGCGCCGCGAAGTATTCGGCCACGGCGCGCATGTCCTCGTCGGGGAGCATGGTAATCATCCCGGTCATCACCGGGTTGTTGGCGCGCGCCCCGTTCTTGAACTCGGAGAACTGCTTGAAAAGGTAATCGCTGTGTTGTCCCGCCAGCTTCGGCGAATCGGCGCCTCCCGCCGTCTTGCCTCCGGTTTGGGGATCCCAGTTATTACCGTCGTCTCCGTGACAGGTGGCACAGATCGCCGGGGGCGGGGATGGCTGCACGACAGCCTGGTTCTGGGCATGAACGCCGCCGGCGGCCAGCAGGAGCGATAGCAGCAAGGAACGCTTTATCATAATGTCCTCGAAAAACCATGGAGGGAGAAACCTCGAACGCGTTATTCTATATCACGAACCCCCCTTTGTATGATCCGTTTCCCCGCCGTTTCCCATGTCCATCTTCCGTCACGCCTGTTTCGAGACCTCGATCGCCAAACCCTCCGCGCTGCCGCCCGGCGACGGCCCGGAGATCGCCTTCGCCGGACGCTCGAACGCCGGTAAATCGAGCGCGATCAACACCCTGGCGAATCACACACGGCTTGCCTACGTCTCGAAGACGCCGGGCCGAACCCAGCTTCTCAACTTCTTCCGCCTCCCGTGCGGCGCGCGCCTCGTCGACCTGCCCGGCTACGGTTACGCCGCCGTGCCGGAAAAAATCCGCCGCCAGTGGCAAGGACTGATCGAAGACTATCTCAAGACGCGCGCGAACCTTGTCGGCCTGGTGCTGATGATGGACGCCCGCCGCCCCCTGACCACGCTCGACCGCCAGATGATCGGCTGGTTCACGCCCTCCGCCCGCCCCATCCATATCCTGCTCACCAAAAGCGACAAGCTTTCGCGCGGCGCGGCGCAGGCCGCCCTCCTCGAGGCGCGCGCGGCGCTGGCGCAATACCCCCCCGGCGCGCGGCTCACCGTACAGCTTTTCTCCAGTCTGGCCAGGACAGGCATCGAGGAATGCGAGCGGGAAGTAGGGACGTGGCTGGAAAGCGCGCCAGTGGCGCAATGATCGCCGCGGACGGAACGTCCAGCCCCCCGCCTCGTTATTGTTCCCTGCGGTGGGAAGTGGACAAGCGCCCCTCCCCTCCCCTTTTTATCCAGCGGCGCTGCGCGTCGGATGGAACGAACTGGATTGCCACGGCGCTGCGCGCCTCGCAATGACGAGGTGGGGGAAGTCGCAATGCCGAGTTCTTGCGATGAACCTTCCCTCCCCCGCTTGCGGGGGAGGGTGCCCGAAGGGCGGGAGAGGGTTTCGTACCATCCGGCGCGCAGCGCCGCTGATTGAAAAAGGGGGCGAAGGAACGGGACGCTTGTCTACGCCCCACCGCAAAGAAAACAGCGTCGCTGCGCTCCGTATGGAACGAAGCCCTCTCCCGGCCCTGCGGGCCACCCTCCCCCGCAAGCGGGGGAGGGAAGGTCCATCGCCAGAATGCGCCATTGCAAAAGTCTCCCCTCCCTCGTCATTGCGAGGAGCGAAGCGACGTGGCAATCCAGTTCGTTCCAAACGGAGCGCAGCGACGCTGTTTTCTTGGCGGTGGGGCACGGACAGGCGTCGCCCCCTTTTTTATTCAGCGGCGCTGCGCGCCGGATAGTTGGAAACCCTCTCCCGCCCTTCGGCCACCCTCCCCCGCAAGCGGGGGAGGGAAGGTCCATCGCCAGAATGCGCCATTGCAAAGGCCGCCCCCTCTTCTTGCGATCCAGGTTTACATAAACGCGGCGCAGGTTTACATGAACCTGGGCCAGGTTTACATGAACCCGCCTCGTGTTCACATAAACCCGTGCCGCGTTCATATGAACCCGCACCGGGTTTACCTGAACCTGCGCCGCGTTTATATGAACCTGCATCAGGTTTACCTGAACCCGCGCTGCGTTCATATAAACCC
>JAIRLA010000302.1 GCA_031259795.1 Azoarcus sp. | reverse complement strand
ATTTGATCCTCGATGCCCGATGTCAGGCGAATCCGCGCGTGATTTGCTGTTTCATGGGGCGTCCACTTCCCCCGGGTCGAGGTTTTTTGTATCCGTTGCTTCTTCCGTTTCGTCGAAGCGAACCGATTCGATGCGCTGGAAATGCGCGCTGATCTTGCGGCTGGAGATGTGGACTTCTTCTACGTCCTTGCCCGCTTGCTCGATATGGCGGGCGAGTGCGTTCATGCGCGCGTCGAAGCGCTGGAAATCTTTCGCCAGACGGCCCAGTTCGTCCTGGATGACATGAACCTGGCGGCGGGTCTCGACGTCTTTCAGTACTGCGCGCGCGGTGTTGAGCACCGCCATCAGGGTCGTGGGGGAGACGATCCATACGCGCCGCGCTTGCGCGCGGGCGATGATTTCGGGGTGCGCGGCGTGCAGTTCGGCGAATATCGCTTCGGCGGGGAGGAACATCACCGCGCCGTCGGCGGTGACGCCGGGCAGGATGTATTTGTCGGCGATCGCGTCGATGTGGCGGCATACGTCGGCGCGGAAGGCGGTTTGCGCCGCTTTCCGCCCGGCCTGCTCCAGCGCGGGGTCGAACATGCGGTTGTAGTTTTCGAGCGGGAATTTGGCGTCGATCGCCACCCGGCCCGTGGGCGGGGGCAGTTCGAGCAGGCAGTCGACGCGCGTGCCATTGGGCAGCGTCGCCTGGAAGGCGCAGGCCTCCGGCGGCAGTGCGTTGCGTACCAGCGCCTCCAGTTGTACTTCGCCAAAGGCGCCGCGCGCGCGCTTGTCGCCCAGTATCTCTTGAAGACTGACCATGCTGCCCGCGAGGCCGTCTATTTTTTTCTGCGCTTCGTCGATCGCCGCCAGGCGCGCCATGATGTTCGCAAAGGTGTCGCTGGTCTTGCGCATGCCTTCGTCGAGCCGGGAATTGACTTGCCCGGCGAGGTTGCGCAGTTGTCCTTCCATGCCGCGAGTCAGGGCTTCAATCGAGTGCGATAGTTGCGCCGCCGACGCCGTCAGTCCGTTCTGGAGCAGTTCGCGGTCGGCGCGCGCGTGTTCGCCGATGCGGTCGGTCTGGCGATCCAGTCCTTCATGGAGGTCGCGCAGCAGTTCCCGGTGTTGCGCGAAGATGCCGCGCTCGCGCCGCGCCGCGCCCACGGCCAGCCATATCAGTAGCGCCACCGCGCACAGGAGGAGGAAAAAACCGGCGAAGATCAAGGGGAATTGCAGGGTTTCATTCATGGCGATCGGCGCTTTGCAGGCGGCGGACAGGGTTGCTTGCGCGCGCGGGTGTTTTCAGCGCGTGCGCGGCAGCAGCAGCCGGACGAGTTCCACCCAGTAGGCCGCGCCCGCGGCGAGTATATTGTCATTGAAGTCGTAGGCCGGATTGTGCAGCGCCGCGCTGGCGGCGTCTTCCCCGCATTCGCCGTTGCCGATCCATATGTAGGCGCCGGGCTTGTGTTGCAGGTAGTAGGCGAAATCTTCCGCGCCCGTGCTCGGGCGCTCGCCGGTGCGCACATGCGCGCGCCCCGCTACGGCGGCGGCGGCCCGCGCGCAGTGCGCGGCTTCGGCGGCGGTGTTGACTGTCGGGGGATAGCCGCCGGAGAAGAGTTCGAAGGCGATCTCCACCCCGAACGCTTCCGCCACTCCGGCGCACAATCCGCGCAGGCGCGCGAGCGCCTTTTCCCGCACCGCCGCCGAAAAGCTGCGCACCGTCCCGGATAATTCCGCCCGCTCGGGCAGGACGTTGAAGGTGTCGCCGGCGTGGAAGCACGTCACCGACACCACGGCGGCTTCGAGCGGATCGAGCGTGCGCGCCACCACGCTTTGTATTGCTTGCACCAAGGCCGCGCCGGCGAGCACCGGATCGACGCCCAGGTGCGGCATCGCCGCATGCGCGCCCACGCCCCGGATGTGTATGCCGAAACGGTCGGTGCCCGCCATGACCGGCCCCGTGTGCACCGCGAAGTCTCCGGCGGGCAATCCCGGCCAGTTGTGCATGCCGAAGACCGCTTCCATCGGGAAGCGCTCGAACAGCCCGTCTTCGATCATCGCCCGCGCGCCGCCCGCGCCTTCTTCGCCCGGCTGGAAGATCAGATAGACCGCGCCATCGAAATCGCGCCGTTCGGCGAGAATCTTCGCCGCGCCCAGCAACATCGCGCTATGCCCATCGTGCCCGCAGCCGTGCATGCATCCTTCGACCTTGGAGCGATGCGCGAAGCTGTTGGCCTCGGCGATCGGCAGCGCGTCCATGTCCGCCCGCAGCCCGAGCGCGCGACGCCCTTCTCCGGCGCGGATCACTCCCACGACGCCCGTGCCCGCAAGCCCGCGATGCACTTCGACGCCCCATCCGGCAAGCTGGCCGGCCACGATTTCCGCCGTGCGCGTTTCGGCGAATGCCAATTCGGGATGGGCGTGCAGGTCGCGGCGGATGGTTTGCAGAAGGGCATGCGACTGGCGGGCGAGATCGAGGGCGGTCATGGGATGGCTGGACGAGGGATGCGGGGGAAGGCGAAGTGTAGCCCACAGCGGCCAGCGCCCGGATTGTTCCGGGCCCGCGCATCCTGGAGTCATGCGCTCGCCGCCGCGCCCCGCGCGTCCGGGCCCGTCTTCCGGCTTTCGCCCGTTCTCTGTCCACATATGGGAATGGCCGCCGCGTTGCGCCCGCGAGGTTTACTCCTGGTCGCGGGAAGAAGAAAATCGCGCCTTCTCCGGGCGCGCCGCGCTTCCATTTCTTGGTCATCATGCCGATCCTGCCCGCTTCGCTCCAGTTCGCCGCCGATGGTACGCCCCGTTCGGGAACGTATGATGATGTTTACTATTCCGCCGACGGCGGACTCGGGCAGGCGCGGCATGTCTTTCTTGCCGGGAACGGCTTGCCGGAGCGCTGGCGCGGGCGGGAGCGCTTTGTCGTCCTGGAGACCGGCTTCGGGCTGGGGCTGAATTTCCTGTCGACGTGGGCGGCGTGGCGGGACGATCCGGCGCGGGCGCGCGTCCTGCATTTCGTTTCCTGCGAGTTGCACCCGTTCCGGGTGGAAGACCTCGCCCGCCTGCATGCGCGCTGGCCGGAGTTGGCGGCGCTTGCCCATGAGTTGCGCGCAAACTGGCCGCCGCTCGCGGGCGGTATGCACCGTTTGCATTTCGAGGGCGGGCGGGTATGCCTGACGCTTTATTTCGGCGATGTCCGCGAGGGGCTGGCGCAGATCGAAGCCCGCGCCGATGCGCTTTTCCTCGATGGTTTTTCGCCCGCGAAGAACCCGGCCATGTGGTCGGCGAAGGTCTTTTATCTGCTCGCGCGCCTGGCCGCGCCGGATGCGACGCTGGCAACGTGGTCGGTCGCGGGCGAGGTGCGCGAGGGCCTGCGGCGCGCCAGTTTCGCCACTGAAAAAGTGGCCGGTTTCGGCGGCAAGCGCCAGATGCTGCGCGGTAGTCTTTATCCGCATCCGCGCCGGGGCGTCGCGGCGGCGGAGGCGCCCGCCGTCCGCCACGCGGTCATCATCGGCGCGGGGGCGGCGGGCACGGCGGCGGCCGAGCGGCTGGCGGCGCGCGGTTGGGATATCGACATCATCGACGCGGCCGATGGGCCGGGCCGGGGCGCGTCGGGCAACCATGCCGGCGTGCTGCGTCCGCAACCCAGTCTCGATGATAACCGCTTGAGCCGCCTGACCCGCGCGGGAGCGCTATATGGTTGGCGGCACATCGAAAAAAGCCTGGCCGCGGGCGGCGCGATCCGGGCGGCGGCTTGCGGCGTCCTGCATCTGGCGCGCGATGCCGCGCAGGACGGCAAGATGCGCGCTGTCGTCGAGCGGCTCGCCCTGCCCGGCGAATTGCTGCGCCATGTCGAGGCCGACGAGGCCAGCGCCATCGCCGGTTGGCCCGTCCTCTTGGGCGGCTGGTTTTTCCCCGGTTGCGGCTGGGTACAGCCGCCGAGTCTGTGTACGGCCAATCTCGCCGCGCATCCACACAATGTCCGCGCCCGCTGGTCGCGCCCGGTCGCCGCGATCGCGCGCCGGGGCGAGCGCTGGCACGCGCTGGCCGCGGACGGCGGCACGATCGCCGCCGCGCCGGTGATGATCCTCGCCGCCGGCGTCGGTCTCGCGGCCTTTGCCCAGGCCGCGCCGCTGCCCATCCTCAGCGCGCGCGGGCAGGTGAGCGTATTGCCGGCGGCGGCGGCCAGCGCGCCGCGCGCCGTCGTCTGCGGCGGCGGCTATGTCACCCCCGAAGTCGACGGACGGCGCTGCGCGGGCGCGAGTTTCGATGTCGGCGATCCCGATCCCGCTCCACGCGCGCGCGATCAGCAGGCGAACCTCGCCAAGCTGGAAGAGCTTCTCCCCGGTTACACGGCCGGGCTGGATAGCGCCGCGCTCGCCGCGCGGGTGGGATTTCGTCCGGTTTCCCTCGACCGCTTGCCGCTGGCGGGCGCCGTCCCCGCCACGGTCTCCGCCGCGCCGGACGCTTCGCTCGCCACCCTGCCCCGTCACGATGGACTTTATGCGCTCTCCGGCTTCGGGGCGCGCGGGCTGGCATGGGCGACGCTCATCGGCGAAATGCTGGCGGCGCGGATCGACGGCGACCCCTTGCCGCTCGAACGCGAACTGGCCGGGGCGATGGACCCCGGGCGCTTTTTGTTGCGCCACAAGCGGTCATGCATCACGGATGATGAGGAGAAGTAGATTTTGTATCTGTGAAGCATCGCAATATCGAATATCACTTATCCGTATACCATCCAGGATGTTCGATCAACTTTCCCGGTACGACACAGGCCCATGCCCTACAGGATCATCGTCCTGCTGACCAGCATCATCCTGGCCGCGATTGCCGCGGCCGCCGGTGTATATATGTACTGGCAGGTCGACAAGCGCTTCGCAATCTGGCTGGCCGGCGACACCGCCCGGCTGCACCACGTCTATATCGCCCAGAACGAAGTATTGGTGCAGCACATGCAAGCCCTGGCGTACAGCCTCGCCGCCGATCTCGAAATCCAGCGCCTGATCGATGAAGGCGGCACGGCATCGCGTGCCGCGGGCGGTCACGGCGGCGCAAAGGCGCAGCGGGCGCGCCAGGCGTTGCGCGCACTGGCGCAGCGGCGATGGGAAGGACTCAGCGAACATTACGGCGTGGAAACCCTGCATTTCCTGCTGCCCGGCAACGTTTCCTTCTTGCGCATGCACGCGCCGGAGCACTTCGGCGATGTCTTGTCCCTGCGCCGGCCCATGCTGGCCGACACCGCGCGCGACTTCAATCCCCGCAGCGGTTTCGTGATCGGCGCCATGCAAGCCGGCATGCGCGGCGTGGTGGAAATCATGCGCGACCAGCCTGGCGGCGGCTCGCGCAACGTCGGTCTGCTGGAAATCGGGTTCGACATGAAAAACCATCTGGACAAGCTATCCAAACAGCTCGACATCGACATCGCGCTGCTGCTCGATCCCCGCAGGGCCGCGGCCATGCGGGCAGAACGCCGCCCCGCCCTGGCGGGTCCCCGGGACAAGCAGAGCGCCATCCTCGCCGCGACGCATCCGGAAGCGGAAGAATGGCTCACCGCCGGACTGAATCTGCAAACCGGGACGCGCGTACCGCAAAGCCGCCTGCTGTCGTGGCGGGGGAGCACCTTCCAGATCGTCACTTTCGCGCTCGACGACTACCTCAGCCAGACAGACCCCGCGCGCGACCCGGTGGGCACCGTGCTGATCTGGCGCGACGCCACGCCGCAGGCCGCCCGGCGCGAGCGCGCGCACGCGACGGTGATCCATGGCACGTTGAGCGGTTACGCCATACTCCAGATTCTCGTTTTCGTCCTGCTGTCCGCCTCGCGCCGCGAGTGGGGACGCCAGTTGAAAGAAAGCACGAAAACCATCGAAAAACTTTCGCGCCGCAATGCCCTGCTCCTCGACACCGCCGCCGACGGCATCTGCGGCGTCGACCGCGACGGGCGCATCAACTTCATCAATCGCGCCGCGCTCGACATATACAGTTGCCGGGCCGAAGATGTCATGGGCAAGGACGCGCACGCCCTTTTCCCCTTCCTCCGTCCCGACGGCGGCGCCAATCCCGGCGAAAGCAGTCCGCTCAGGCAGACGCTGGACGACGGCGAGGCGCGCATGATCGAAGAGCGGATCATGCGCAGCGACGGCAGCTTCTTCCCGGCGGAAATCACGATCAGGCCGATCCGCGAGCACGGGCGGGAAAACGGCGCGGTAGTCGTATTCCACGATATTTCCGAACAATACGAACGCCAGGAAGCGCTGCTTCGGCTCGCGACCACCGATCCGCTCACCGGCGCCAGCAACCGCCGCCATTTCCTCGACCAACTGGATGCCGAAATGGCGCGGCAACGCCGCCACGGCGGCTCGACCGCCCTGCTGATGGCCGATCTCGATTATTTCAAGCGCGTCAATGACCACCACGGCCACGCCGCCGGCGACGCCGCGCTTTGTCATTTCGTGCGCATCGTGCGCCAGACCGTGCGCCGCAGCGACATCATCGGACGCCTGGGCGGAGAAGAATTCGCCATCCTGCTGCCCGGAGACGACATCGCCGGCGCGAGCGAACTCGCGGAACGGCTGCGGCACGCCGTTGAAATCAACCCGGTCAAGATCGGCAACGTCCGCGTACCGATCACGGTCAGCATCGGCATCTCCCGCCTGCAAGACGACGACAGGAACGCGGAAGCCCCCCTGTACCGCGCCGATGAAGCGCTCTACGCCGCCAAGAACGCGGGACGCAACCGCAGCGAAATCTACAACCCCGCCTGGCGGCGGGAAGAACCAAGGCAGACCGCCAAGAAAGGAAGCGAAGCCTGACTTCGCGCCCATGCTCCGGAACCGGATCAGCGTCGATGCGCGCCGGACGGAACGCGCTGGATTGCCATTGCGAAAGCCTTCCCACCTCGTCATTGCGAGGAGCGCAGCGACGCGGCAATCCATGCGGCGGTTCGAGGCGGGCCTATTGGAATGGATTCTCAGACTTGTCCGATTCTGTGGCACATGGATTGCCCGCTTTTCCGCCGGGGACGGAAACTGTCGACGCGCCCGGACGCCGCCCTTGCCAAAAGCCGCCTGTTCGGGGACAATCATGCGCTTTTCGCTCAACAGGACGGTCACAACCGCCGCCCGCATCAGGATTCCGCCATGAAAACCGACATTCACCCGAATTACAAGGACGTCACCGTGACTTGCTCCTGCGGCAACACGTTCGTGACCCGTTCGACCATCGGCAAGGACAGCCTGCACGTCGAAGTATGTTCCTCGTGCCACCCGTTCTACACCGGCAAGCAGAAAATCGTCGACACCGCCGG
This sequence comes from Azoarcus sp., assembly GCA_031259795.1. Taxonomy (GTDB): domain Bacteria; phylum Pseudomonadota; class Gammaproteobacteria; order Burkholderiales; family Rhodocyclaceae; genus WRNU01. The sequence continues at coordinate 874 of JAIRLA010000302.1, read as the reverse complement.
GCGTGTCGAGCGTTTCCGGCAAAAATACGGCAACTTCGCGCGCGCGCGCTGAAATCCCGCCGCGAGCGGCCAAAGACCAAGGCAGCCCCCGGCTGCCTTTTTCACGCGCCACGCAATTCCCATGCCGATCGACATCGACATCCTCCCCATCGCGCCGGACGATGCTCCCGCCATCGCGGCGCTTGCCAGAACCGTCTGGCTCGATGCTTACTCCGGCATCCTGTCGCGCGCGCAGATCGACTATATGCTGGCGCAGCGCTACGACCACGCGCGCCTGCGCGCCGAATGCGGCGATCCGGCGAAATGGCTGCGGCAGGCGTTCGCCGGCGATTTTCGCGCCGGGTTTGCCGCCTGCGAAATCTGCAAGGGTGAATTCAAGCTCGACAAGCTCTACGTTCATCCGGAGATGCAGCGCCGGGGCGTGGGCGCGGCGCTGGTCGCGCACGCGGCGGAGCTTGCCCGCGGCAAGGGTTATCCCGCCGTGATCCTGGCCGTCAACAAGAACAACGCGCAAGCCATCCGCGCCTACGCCAAATACGGATTCCGCGTGCGCGAGACTTCCCTGACCGACATCGGCGGCGGCTTCTCGATGGACGACTACATCATGGAAAAGGCGCTTGATCCACAGGTACCCGGCGTCAGGGACCGGATCTGATATGCGGGCGCTCCGCACCCGGTCATTTTCCTGATTCCCGATCCCCGGCCCCTATCCCCGATCCGCGATTTCCGCCAGCCGGAGCCAGGTCGACACCACCGTATCCGGATTGAGCGAAATGGTCTGGATGCCTTCCTGCATCAGCCAGGCGGCAAAGTCGGCATGGTCGGACGGACCCTGGCCGCAGATGCCGACGTATTTGCCGAGACGATTGGCGGT
>JAIRLA010000294.1 GCA_031259795.1 Azoarcus sp. | reverse complement strand
CGCCAAGAAATCAGCGTCGCTTCGCTCCGGATGGAAGGAAGCCCTCTCCCGCCCCTGACGGGGCACCCTCCCCCGCAAGCGGGGGAGGGGACGGCAGGCGCTTTGCAGTGGTGGGGAGGGTGGGCTGGCGTAGCGGGGGGGGGGATTGGCGTAGCGGCAGGGTAGGGTGGCGCGGCGGCGGGTTCGTCGTGATGACGGAGTCTGGCGATGGACTTCCCTCCCCCGCTTGGCGGGGGAGGGTGCCCGAAGGGCGGGAGAGGGCGTTGTTCCATCCGGCGCGCAGCGCCGCTGATTCCTCGTTCCATGGAACGCGCGCTTCGTTCCATGGAATGCGCTCCCCGCTGCCTGATGCCTGATTTCCGATGCATCATCGTCCGCCGTAGAGGTTCCACGCGATGATGTCGTCCTTGCTTTCCACGCCGTCCGGGCCGAGGGAGAAGAGTTCGTAGGCGTATTCTTTTCCCGGGTTGCGGTATTGGTAGGGGCGTCCCCAGGGGTCTTGCGGCAGGAAGGGGATCTGGCCGCTGTCGACGAGGTAGCGCAGGCCGGGGTCGGTGCCCGGCATGCGCGGGCCGAGCAGCAGCAGGCTGCGCAGGGCGCGGATGTCGTCGCGGGCGCGGGTGCGGTTGGCGTCTTCGCCTTGCGCCGCGCCGGAGAGGAGGTATATGCCCATGGCGATGGCCGCCGCCGTGGGCAGCAGCAGGGCGAGCAGTTCGACCAGGCTGGGAAGGCGGAGGGATGCGGGCGGCGATAGCGCTTTCATGTTTTTTCCTCTTTTGCGGGATGGCGGGGGGAGGCGGACGGCGATGTCGGTTTCATGTTTTTCCCTCCTTCGCGGCGGCGTTGCCGCGCGGGGCGTGGTTGCGCGCGGAGGCGGCGCGCGCGGGCGGTTCGCGCCCGGTGGCGGAGTAGGTGCGCGGGACGGCGGTGTAGCGCGCTTCTTCGAGCAGCAGCGGCGGGATGATGACGCCGTCGACGTTGGCCATGCCTTGGCTGGTGATGTTTTTCAGGATGTCTTGTACCGCGAGCCGGTACCAGAGCCGCACGTCTACGGTGACCGCGCCTTGTGTGCCGGGGGGCAGGGGGATGCGGTATTCCACGATGTCGCTTTGTCCGGGCGGGATGGGTTTGCGCGTGTAGTGCAGGGTGAAGGCGTCGAAGAGGAGGTGGCGGCGTTCGGGTTTGCCTTCGATGTCTTTGACTTCTTTCATCCAGCGCACGGCTTGCGGGTCTTCTTCGCCTTTTTTGCCGTCGAACTGGCCTTGGTGGAAGAGGGTGTTGCCGCCCGCGTCTTTTGCCACGACTTCGAGCCACAGGTAGCGCTGGTCGAGCGGGCCGGTGGGCAGGGCGTGCCCGGCGCCGACGTTGGCGACGGCGACTTTGAGGTGCAGGGCGCCGTCGGCGGGGGCGCCGGGGAGGGCTTCCACTTTCAGTTCGGCGGCTTCGCGCAGGAGGGCGACGACGGCATCGTGCGTTTCGCCCAGCGCTTTGGTGAAGGCGGCGCGGTCGTAGAGGCGGTTGAGGCCGGGGGGCGAGCCGCCGCGCAGGGCGGAGAGCAGCCCGGCGGGGAGGTTGGTGTCGGCGAGCAGGTAGTTGTTGCCGGCGAAGCGGTGCGAGACGGCTTTCCTGGGGCGTTCGCCCCGTTTGAGCGCGGCGACGAAGCCGGCGGGGTCGGCGGCCATGTGGCAGTCCTGGCATTGCACGTCGGCTTTGGCCCATGGGGAGTGACGCCATTCGTCGTAGGTGTCTTGCAGGTTCAGCGGCGGGGTGGCGTCGTTGACGGAGGAGGGGCGGATTTCCGTGTGGCAGGCGCCGCACATGGCGCTGTTGCCCATCAGGGGCTGTTCGCGCCGCGCCCGCATGTCGCGGGCGTGGCGCGAGGGCGCGGCGGCGATGAGGGCCGGGTGGGCGTAGCGGAAGATGCCGTTGATGTCGAGCTCCAGGGCGGCGTTGCCGGCCAGCGGTTCGGCGCGGTTGACGGTGTGGCAGACCACGCAGGCGGTGCCTTCTTCCAGCGCGGCGATTTCTTGCACGCTGTTGGCGGGCGTGACCGCGCCGGTGAGGACGCCGAGGGGGTTGTGACAGGATTCGCACCAGCGCCCCTTTTCGACACCGTGCGCCTGGCTGGCGCGGGTGGCGGTGCTGTTTTCCTGCACCGTGCTGTCGTAGATCAGGTCGAGATCGGAGACGGCGTGCAGCGAGGTGGCCCATTCCAGGGTTTCCTTGCGGTGGCACTCGCCGCAGCTTAGCGCGCCGGGGACGGCGCGCCAGTTGACGAGTTTGCCGTCGGGGGTTGACAGCTCCGCCGGGTAGAAGGGCGTGTGCGCGTCGCCGAAGGGCGTCGAGTAGAGCGGCAGATCCTTTTGCGCGTCTACGGCGAGATCGGGCGGGCGCGGCAGGAGGCGGTCGAGCGCCAGGGCGAGCAGCAGCGCCGCCGCGGTGGTGAGCAAGAAGCGGGAGAAGGGCAGGGCGAGGGCGCGTTTCGGGAGTCTCGTTTTCATGACGCGGCCCTCTTGGGGAAGTGCAGCAGCACGAAGAAGAGGGCCAGCGCCGCGAAGGTGAAGTGCACGCGCAGCAACGCCGCGCCCATGCCGAGGGACAGGGTCAGCGATCGGCCGGAGAGGTAGGTGATGGCCGGGGCGGAGATGCCGATGCCGCTCAGCAGGGTCACGAGGATGCAGCACATGAGGAGGTAGCCGAGGACGCGGTGGTAGAGCGGCTCGTGCGCGAACACCCGGTGCGTCAGCCGCCACGGCATGAGGAGGTGCCGGAAGGGCTCCTTGCCGTTGCGCAGGTGCATGTAGAGGCAGGGCGCAAGGAAGATGAGCGTCAGCGCGCCGGAGGCCAAGTGGGCGACGAGGGCGACGAGGGCCAGGTAGTCGTTGCGCAGCGGCAGCATCAGGACGATGCCGGTGGCGCTGGCGATGGCGAAGCTGTAGATCGTCGCCATCATGAGGTGGCGGGCCAGGCGGCGTTGCTGTAGCGCCGCCGGCGGGACGACGCGGGGGGCGCGGATCGGCGCGGGCGCGGATCGCGGGGCGTGGAAGCGGGGAGAAGGCGTCCTGGAGGGCGTCCCGCCCCGGTTGGTCAGGACCAGGGTGTCGCCGCTGATGTTCATGTCTGTTTTCATGGCCGGGTTCCTCCGGGTTGACCGGCGGGAGCGGCGGGGTTGGCCGTTTCCTTGCCGGATGGCGCGCCGCCGTGGAGGGCCAGCCGTCGCAGGCAGTCGTCCAGATGTTTGCGGCCCCGTCCGGGGCGCGCCGGGTCCGCGCCGCCCGCCGGCGCGTGGCCGAGTCGCAGGGCGTACTCCAGCCCGTGGCGTTCGGCCTCGCGCACCCACTGGCACAGTTGCGACAGGCGGCTTTCCACTTCGCCCTCGCAGGCAGAGATGTCCAGCCACAGGGCGTGGCCGCCGCCGCCGCCGTCGAAATCGTTGATCGCCAGTTCGTCGCGCCGTCCGTAGATGCGCCAGTTGATGCGGCGCGGCGGATCGCCGGGCCGGTAGGCGCGCACGCCGTGGAAGTCGCCCGCTTCTTGCTGTAGATGCGCGGGATGGGGCGATTCGCCGGGTAGCGCCCGCCCGCCCGCCGGGCGCGGATAGATGAGCGCGCTCATGTCGGGGATGGCGCGGCGCGCCAGCCACAGGCCGAGCGGATGGGGCGAGAGCAGGTGCAGGCCGCCGATTTGCTGCTGGCCGCGCGCGGGGGCGGGCAACGACAGTTCCAGCGTCGAGCCCGCGTCTTGCGCCGGTATGGCGGCGAGTCCGCGGCGGCGCTGGCGGCCACGGCCCGCGCACAGCAATACCGGATCGCGCCGCCGCCGCGCCGGGCCGCACACGCTGCCGGACAGATGCAGTGTTTCTCCGGCGAAAGCCGTGGCTTCCGGGCCGGGCCGCCATTGCAGGCGGTGCAGGTTGCGGCGGCATTGCCAGGCCGCCGTGAGCCAGATCGACAACAGGACGAAGGCCAGCGCGAACACGAGGTTGTTGCCGTAGTTGATCGCCGTCGCCAGCAGGGCCAGGGCCGCCATGCACCAGAAAATACCGGCGGCGGTGGGTAAAAGAATGATACGTGACATGAGATTTTTCATGGAAACAGGCTCCTTATCGTAAATCCCCTTTTTATCCGGGGAATGAGAGCTTGAGGCCGCCCGTAACTTGCTGTCAATACCCACCTTTGCTGGGATGAACGATGTAGAGAAGGGGAGGGAGGAATGGGATGCCTGTCTATGCCTCGCCGTAAAGCAATCAGCGTCGCTTCGCTCCGCAAGGTACGAACTGGATTGCCACGTCGCTGCGCTCCTCGCAATGACGAAGTGGGGGAGGCTTTTGCAATGGCGCATTCTTCCGATGGACTCCCTTCGTGCGATGGGTTCCTTCCCTCCCCCGCTTGGCGGGGGAGGGTGGCCGAAGGCCGGGAGAGGGCGTCCAACCATACGGAGC
>JAIRLA010000271.1 GCA_031259795.1 Azoarcus sp. | reverse complement strand
CCCCAACCTCATCGCCCTGCTATTGCTGAGCCCGGTTGTTTTCGGGCTGGCGAAGGAATACTTCAGCAATCCCAAGAACGCGGAGGAATAAGAATCCATGCCAATAGGCTCGCCCTGGAGCGCCGCATGGATTGCCGCGTCGAGGCGCTCCTCGCAATGACGAGGCGGGGGAAGGGCTTTCGCGATGACGAATTCTTCCGATGGACTCCCCCCGTCCGATGAACTTCCCTCCCCCGCTTGGCGGGCGAGAGGGCGCCCGAAGGGCGGGAGGGGGCTTCCAACCATCCGGCGCGTAGCGCCGCTGGAATAAAAGGGGGTGGAGAGTGGACGGGACGCCTGTCTACGCCCCACCGCAAAGAAATCAGCGTCGCTGCGCTCCGTATGAAAGGAAACCCTCTCCCGGCCCTGCGGGCCACCCTCTCGCCCGCCAAGCGGGGGAGGGGAGTCCATCGGAAGAACTCGTCATTGCGAGCGGCGCTCCAGGGCGGGCCTATTGGAATGGATTCTTATTCCTCCGCGTTCTTGGGATTGCTGAAGTATTCCTTCGCCAGCCCGAAAACAACCGGGCTCAGCAATAGCAGGGCGATGAGGTTGGGGATCGCCATCAGGCCGTTGAAGAGGTCGGCGAGATCCCATACCAGGCTCAGTTTGGCGAGGGCGCCGACAGGGATGACGAGCGTGAAGATGACCCGATAGGGAAACGCCGCCTTGTGGCCGAAAAGGTAGATCGCGCAGCGTTCGCCATATACGCACCAGCCGAGGATGGTGGAGAAAGCGAAAAGCACGAGGCCGATGGTGACGAGCCAGGAGCCGAATTCGCCCATGGCGGTGCTGAAGGATTGGGCGGTCAGCGTGGCGGCGCCGGCTTCGGTGATGCCCGGGGCCATCCATTGTCCGGAGACGAGGATGACGAGCGCGGAAATGGTGCAGACGATGATGGTGTCGATGAAGGGGTCGATCATCCCGAGAAGCCCTTGCTTGACCGGGTTCTTGACGATGGCCGTGGCGTGCGCGATCGGGGCGCTGCCCAGGCCGGCCTCGTTGGAGAAAAGCCCGCGCGCCACGCCGAAGCGGATGGCCGCCGCGAGCGTCGCGCCGACAAAACCGCCAGTGGCGGCGTGGCCGTTGAAGGCGCTGTTGAAGATCAGGGCGAACGCGCCCGGCACTTTGTCGATGTTGAAGGCGAGGACGATCAGACCGCCGAACACGTAGATCAGGGCCATGGTCGGCACCAGCGTGCCCGCGACCATGCCGATGCGCTTGACGCCGCCGAGCAGTACGGCCCCCGCCACGACCAGCAGCGCGATGGCGACGATATTGGCATTGAGGGGCAGGTCGTAATCGGCGCTCAGTTTGATGATGTTCGCCGCGACCGCGTTGGCCTGGGTCATGTTGCCGATACCGAAGGAGGCGAGCACGCCGAAGATGGCGAACAGGGCGGCGAGCCATTTCCATTTCGGCCCCAGGCCGTTCTTGATGTAGTACATCGGGCCGCCGACGAACTTGCCGTCCGGCGTGACTTCGCGGAACTTGACCGCCAGCGTGGCCTCGCAGAACTTGGTGGCCATGCCGACGAGCGCCGTGACCCACATCCAGAACACCGCCCCCGGCCCGCCCATGAGGATGGCGGTGGCCACGCCGACGATGTTGCCGGTGCCGATCGTGCCCGCGAGCGAAGTCATCAGGGCGCGGAACGGCGTCAGTTCGCCCTCGTGGCCGGGATGATGGCGGCGGCCTCGCCACATCGTGACGAAGGCGTGGGGTAATTGGCGCCAGGGCAGGAAACGGAGACCAATGGTCAGGAACACGCCGACAGCCAACAGCAGGGGAATCAGGACGAACGGCCCCCAGACGATGTTGTCGACAGTAGTCACCCAATCGCCGAGTGTTTTCAAGAATGACCCGGAAAAAGATTCAGACATATTGATCTCCTGTGTGTTGATCCCTGATTGGCAAAACGATGCAAGAGTACGACATCTTGCGCCGGGTGTGTGAATACCGGAAAAGCCGGCAATCGCCTCGCGGCGCGGATGCGCGATCAGGGCAAAACAACAGGCGCGCGACCGGGCGGCGCGCATCGGCGAAACAAAACGGTGAAACAAACTGGATTGCGAACCCGCGGCGGATCGGCTCCGGGGTCATGGACAACGGCCATGCGGCCATTGCAATGCCGCTGGCGGGCGAAGCGCCCCATCCCGCCCGCCGGACTTTGCCTCGGGCGGCGAGGATTCAACAGGGAATCGAGGGGTTCCGATTCCTGATGATCCCCGTCATTTCCAGCATTGCGCGACATCCGTGCCGGCGGCGGCGTCCGCCAGCTCTTTTTTCCCGCTCTGGTCGATTTTGAGGGTCGCGCAGGCGTCGTTGGCCTGGCGGCCCTGGGGCGCGGCCTGGATGGCGTAGGCCCTTTGCGTGACGGCGCCATCGAAGCCGAACGTGTAGACGCCATCCAGATCGCTTCGGCATTGCGGGGTTGGCAGCGCGACGCCCGCGCCGGCGGTGTCCTCGTGATATTGCAGGTTCACGGTATAGAAGCGTTCCATGAACTGCGCCAGTTCCAGCAGGCAGGCGGCGGCCGTGGCGCGGCGCGTCCTGATGGTGTATGCCTCGTAGCTCGGCATTGCGATGGCGCCGAGGATGGCGACGATCACCACGACGATCAATAGCTCTATCAGGGTGAAACCTTTGTGTGCGTTCATGATGAAACCAATGCTGTTTTGAAGACCGCCCGCAAGGCGCGGGAAGAAGGCTGGCGCCTTGCCGATGATGCCGGAGCGGCGGTCCCGGAGGACCGCCGCCGTTTTT
>JAIRLA010000239.1 GCA_031259795.1 Azoarcus sp. | reverse complement strand
AAACTCCTCTCCTCGGCGGGCGGCACGCTCGTCCTCAATCGCAGCAAGGTCATCGCCGAAGTTTCCAAGAGCCTGGGCGAGGACGTCATCCGCCAACTGGAAGAACAACTCGCCAGCCTGGAAGGCTACGTTCCCGCGGTACGGGGAAGCGCCACCGAAAAGGCGGCGGAGCGGGAGGACGAGGTGCAGATTTTCCGCTGAGCGCGCGCGGTATTTCCCGCAAGACACCCCCCGCAGTACATGAAAGCTACGTCGAGAATTCGCTGCCGCTGGTATTTCATGGGCGGGCGTCATGGCCGCCGGATTTGATGCCTGTATCATTTCAGAAACGGCCGTCCGCATCTTGAAGAAGGGGAGGAAGAAACAGGACGCCTGTCCGTGCCCCCCGCAAAGAAATCAGCGTCGATGCGCTCCTCGCAATGACGAGGCGGGAGAGACTTTCGCAATGACGCGTCGGCGTGCCGGTCTCGAACCAAAAGGGACGGAATTCGCGCTTCTGAAACAGCAGCAACAAATCAAAGGAGTTGTAGACCGCCACGCCACGCCAGTTGTAACTACTGGCGGGATTTGAGCCATGCCATAGTGACCACGCGGAAACAACTCAATGAGATCCACACCAGCTTGAAGCGCTGGAGTGTTTGTGTCATGAACGCTATCATGACGCCAACAGCTTTTCATTGATGAAATGAGTTGCCGTCGGCCAGCATCCGGGTATTACAAAAAGATGCGCGAATTCAAAGATCCGAGTTCTTGACTTGAACACCACAAACGACGAATCCTTGCGCATCTTGCGCTTCTGGCGCGATCTGGAGATCTTCAATATTCCAATCGCGCCTTCCGCCCGGGATGCCAACAGCCAGACCAAGATTTTCACCTTGCGCGGCGGCGATGTCCTGCCTTGGCAGCGCGCGGACTTCAAGTTAGAGGACGGCTATACCTATAGGCACAGCGTTTATCTTGGTGTGGCGGATACCGAGGATTTGTTGCGTCTGCTACTCCGCAGTCTCTTCCCGGACAGCGACCTGAGCGAACGCGAACGCCAGCGCGCAACAGGCAATGGCTGGTTGGCAGCCTTCGTAGTAGATGAATGGGGGCAGCCAAAGCTCGACAGCTACCTGCCCGCCAGCTTCGCGCATGGCGTGGCGGCTTTGCGGAAAACCAATGCACTGGACAATATCAACGCTCGCCTCGAACGAGCGAAAGAGGAGTTCGCGCAACGCCGCCACCAGATCGAGGAAGGCCAGGAAAGCGATGGAACCGACAATATCGCGGGCGATGCTCCGGAACAGCCACCCCTGGATTGGAAAGACCTCGACGAGGAATTGCATCACGTATATAGCCTGTTCGGCAAAGCGGCGAACGATCCGGGCCTGGACTGGCGCGTGGTCGTGCGGACCCGCCGGATCAATCGACGCTTTTTGGACGATAGCTCGCAGGCCACGACCGACTTCCTGAATTCGTTCTACCTGAATGACCTGGATCGCCTGATCAGGCAGGCGGAAGAGAAACACGCTTTCGGCAAGGCTTTGAGCGCCTACCTCGGCCCAGCACTGGAGGAGCGCCAGCGTGTCGATATCCTCACTGAAAACGCCGCCATGGCCGGACTGGTCAGTGTGAAGCGATTGCCCAGTGCGCGCTGGCCAGCTTCTTCAAAACATCCGCTCGTCCTCGCACAGCAGGCTGCCGTCTCACAGGCGGTTGCTTCGCTTGCTGGCGCGGAAGGGTTGATCGGGATCAACGGCCTGCCAGGGACGGGTAAAACGACGCTTTTATGCGATATCATCGCCGAGATCGTCACCGGGCGGGCCCGACGAATCGCCGCGCTGGATCACCCGGTAGATTTGTTCGAGAGCAGGATTACTGTCGTCGGCAAAAAGTTCTTTCCGCTCAAGACCGAAGTGGTTTGCGGCACATCGGTCGTGGTGACCAGCACAAACAACAATGCGGTCAAGAACATCACCCAGGAATTGCCCGCGCGTAAAAAGGTTGCGGATGAATTTGGTTCGGCGGACTATTTTGCGGACGTCATGTGCGAGATTTTCCGGGCACAGAAAGTATTGGGCGAAGACAAGCAGCCCGTCGAAGCTTGGGGCATGATCGCCGCGGCACTGGGCAATTTCGGCAATCGGCGCACGTTCGCACAGGGCTTCTTTCGCGACGAATACAGACCGCCACGTCGAACCAATGAGGTCCAGACGCGGGGGAACGAACAAGACATTGACCCCGGCCAGGAAAACGAAGCGACCGAGGATTCCCTCTCTGGGAAGAATTGGCCGCCATCAATGAAACAGATTCTCGAGAAGGCCACCGAAGAATACCAATACCGGTATTATCAAGAGGAATGGCGAAAGACCAAACTGGCTTTTCTGGAATTGCAGGCAGAGTTCGAGGACTGCCGCAGAGTGTTGGAGCGTGCTGAGGAAGCGGCCCAACGCATCGATGACGAGCGCAGTCGGCTGAAAAGTGTTGCGACCGAAATGCAGGCGCTTGAACAGGATATCCAGACCCGTGAACATGCCTTGGCACAACTGCGCGAAACACAAACCAACCAACGCGCCGTCGTCGAAGGGAACCAGGCTGTTTTGGCACAGCTGCGCGCCAGCAAACCACTCAGTCTGTGGGATCGCTCGATGGCACTGTTTGGTCGAGAGACTCGCCGGATGGCGGCTGTGCGGCAATCCCTGCAAGCGCCGATGCATGCCTTGGCCAAAGCGTCGGCCGCCCTTGCAAAAACATCCACGGATGCCGCGGTAGCCAGTGCCGAGCTGGACCGGCAACGAGAGCGCCTGAGAGTCGTGTCTTCCGGATGGGCAACGCTGGAGCGGAAAATCGAATCCTATTGGCGAACACAGCAAGCTGGTTACGCAATGGGCGCCAAACACTTTCCCGATGCACAATTCTGGGCATTGCCTGCCGATACACGTCACCGCGTCAGCATCGCCGCCTGTCCCAGACTGGATAAATTGCGCGCGAAGCTTTTCTTGCAGGCGATGGAACTGCACCGCCTGACCATATTGGCCAACGCTGGCAAGTTCATCTCCAACCTGCGGGCTGTGAATGGCATGCTCACTGGAAACTTGCGCGACAGCCTATTGCCCGAGCATCGCCCGCGTCTGTGGGATGCCTTCTTCTTTGTCGTGCCGGTTGTCTCCACAACGCTCGCCTCATTTGATCGTTTGTTCGCAAACATGGGGCAGGACAGCCTGGGCTGGCTACTGATCGACGAGGCAGGCCAAGCCACGCCGCAGTCGGCAGCCGGCGCGATCTGGCGCAGTCGGCGGGCGGTCATCGTTGGCGATCCCTTGCAGATCGAACCGGTGTTCACTGTCCCGTACAGTTTGGTCGAGGATCTGCGGCGACGCCATGACGTAGCGCCACACTGGTCGCCCATTGATGAATCCGTCCAGACGCTGGCGGATCGCATCACACCGTTCGGTTCCTGGGTCGAAAAGTCGGACGGCTCGTCCCAGGCCGACGCGCCCGAACGTTTATGGACGGGCATGCCGTTACGCACGCATCGCCGCTGCGACGATCCAATGTTTTCCGTGGCGAACCGCATCGCCTACGCTGGGCAGATGGTACAAGGCCGCGTCGATGAGGGGGGCCGACCGACGCCGTGGGACTTTTCCTGCGATCTGGGCGAGAGCGGCTGGTTCGACGTGCGCTCGGAGCGGGTGAGTCACCCCGTGTCGGAGGACGAAATCGACTGCCTCCTCGCCCGCCTGGCGCAGTTGAAGCGCGAGAGCATCGGGCTGTCGAAGGTTTACGTGATTTCGCCTTTCCGCAAGGTTGCCCAAGCGTGCCGAGAACGAATCAGGGAAGCCAAGTACGGCGAAGTCGAATGCGGCACTGTTCACACCTTTCAGGGCAAGGAAGCAAACATCGTCTTCCTCATGCTCGGAACAGCGCCAGGCCAAGTCGGCTCGGGCGCTCGCAGTTGGGCAGCGAGCAAACCGAACCTGCTCAACGTGGCGATTACCCGGGCGCAGTGCAGGTTGTACGTGATCGGCGATGCCGAGCAGTGGGGAAAACTGGACTACTTCCGAGAATTGCGGCGCACGTTGCCAGATAAAGGTTTGCATCAATAAATGTCTGGTTCCGTCCGATTCAATCCGGATTTCGAATCAACCCGGGAGTTTGTCCAGCCCGCCGATCCGCCGCGATGCCCCGCGAGAAAGCGCCCAGCGGCATCCAGACTTTCGTCAGGCTCCGGGAAAAAGAACAGATCGAGAGCAGGGGCTGCGCGGACCAATACCGGATCGCCGGGCAGCCCATTCACCTGCCGCGAACAGCGCCGCGTGGCGGGGTTCGAGGCGAGGAGCATCGCCGCGCGCTGATGTTGAACGGGCTGGCGCTCGGGAAGACGATGATTCCAGAAAAAAAAGGGCTGCTTTCGGCAGCCCTTTTTGCCGTAGTTGGCGAACGTTACTGCTCGCCCAGTATCGAGACAGTGATCGGCGCCACGACGTCGGCGTGCAGGACGATATCGATCTTGATGTCGCCGATCTGTTTCAGATGGCCGTCCGGCATGCGGATGGCGGCGCGTTCGATCTCGAAACCCTGCGCGGCCAGTGCTTCGGCCACGTCGATATTGCTTACCGAACCGAACAGGCGTCCGTCCATGCCTGCCTTGCGGGTGATCTGGATCATCAGGCCCGCGAGTTTTTCGCCCAGGGCCTGCGCCACGGACAGCTTGTCGGCCTGGAGCCGTTCGAGTTCGGCGCGGCGCGCTTCGAACTCGGCCTTGTTGGCCGCGGTGGCGCGCTTGGCCAGTCCGTGCGGGATCAGGTAGTTGCGGGCGTAGCCGTCCTTGACCTTGACCACGTCGCCCAGCGAACCGAGCTTGCCGACCTTTTCGAGCAGAATGATTTGCATGTTCTCCGCCCCCCTTTACTGATGCAGATCGGTGTAGGGCAAGAGCGCCAGGAAGCGGGCGCGCTTGACGGCCACCGACAGTTGGCGCTGATAGCCCGACTTGGTGCCGGTGATGCGCGCCGGCATGATCTTGGCGTTCTCGGTGATGAAGTCCTTGAGGATATCCACATCCTTGTAGTCGACTTCCTCGATCTTTTCCGCCGAGAACCGGCAGAACTTGCGACGTTTGAACAGGCCGCGGCCACCGCGGTCTTCCTTTTTCTTGAACTTGGACTTGGGCTTGAAAGCCATTTCAGTTTCCTTCCATGAATTCGATTACATTCAGATGCAATATCGGCATCCGGCTGCGCGCGCTTTTTGCCGCCATGAAACCGCTTACCGATACCTGCGTTCCGGGAGATACGCCCGCCAGTACTTGCGCCAGATCGCCGATGGCCATCGCCGACAGTTCCAGACTGACTTCACGCGCAACCCCCGCCTCGATTTGCCGGGATGCGTGCGCCAGCACGCAGGAGGCGACCGGAATACCCGCCGGAGTGCGCCGCAAGGCTGAAACCTCGACGATGCGCGCCGCCAGCCGCAGTTCATTGGCCGTCCCGGCGGGCACTCAGACCGGAGCCGGTTCGGCGTTCGCCTCGGGCGCGACCGTCGCGGCGGGCGCGGCTTCCTCGCCGTTTTCCGGCGCGGAAGCGCCGGTGAGCGAGCGCGACTTCTCTTCCTTCATCATCGGCGAAGGCGTGGTGACCGCTTTCTTCATCTTGATGACGAGGTGGCGCAGCACCGCGTCGTTGAACTTGAACGCATGTTCAAGCTCGCCAAGGGCTTCGCCGTCGCTCTCGATGTTCATGAGCACGTAATGGGCCTTGTGCACCTTCTGGATCGGGTAGGCCAGTTGCCGGCGGCCCCAGTCTTCCAGACGGTGGATCTGGCCGTTGCGGGCGGTGACGATGCCCTTGTAGCGTTCGATCATCGCGGGCACCTGTTCGGACTGGTCCGGGTGCACGATGAACACGATTTCATAGTGTCGCATTGGAACTCCTTTTGGTCTGGATCAGCTCCCCGGCATGCGATTCGACCGGTGGAGCAAGGGGAAAGCCGCGCATTCTGACAGAACACCCGCGCAATGCGCAAGTAACGAATACGGAATTCTTGTCTTACCGGGCGCGGCGCAATGCAATGGCCGGTCCGCGCATTTTCTTTTCCGCTCACGCCAGTCCCGCGAAACGCACGATTTCGTCCAGATAGTCTTCCCAGTGTATGAACCCATGTCCGCCGCCTTCCAGCACCGTCTGGCGCGCGCCGGCGTAGCGGGCGACGGCATGGCGGTAGTCGAGTATTTCGTCGCCGGTTTCCACCAGTAGCCAATAGCGTTCCGGACGGGTGATCGCCGCTGTTTCAAAAGCGCGCAATTCCTCGATGTGCGCGGCGGTCAGTTCGATGCGCTCGCCGGTGTAGAGGTTTTCGTGCACGCCGATGTATTGCCGCAACGACAGCGGCGCGAGAACGGCCGGGTTGACCAGTACCGCCCGCAGGCCGTGGCGCTCGGCCAGCCACGTCGCATAGTAGCCGCCGAGCGAACTGCCGACGAGCGCCGGCGGCACGGCGGGCCGGGCGGCGAGGTGAGCGGCGATCCGCTTTTCGACCAGCGCGATGGCCTCTCTTGGCGAAACGGGCAACTGTTCGCACCAGAAGGAAACGCCGCCCGGAGCGCGTGCGGCAAGCGCATCGGCCAGTGCGCGCGCTTTCCACGAAACCGGCGCGGAACGAAAGCCGTGCAGATAGAAAATCATGCGCTCAATCCGGCGCGCTCCAGTCCACCGCGCCGAAATACCAGGTGGCAAGCACCACCAGCCCGAATGCGATGCGGTACCAGGCAAACGCCACGAACGTGTGGCTGGCGATGAAACGCAACAGGAAGCGTACCGCCCACATCGCCGAAATGAACGCGGCGACACAGCCGACCGCGAACACCGGGATGTCGCTCGCCCTGAACAACCCCCAGTTCTTGTAAACGTCGTAGAGGGTGGCCGCGAACATGGTCGGGATGGCGAGGAAAAACGAGAATTCCGTGGCGGCGGTGCGCGACAGGCCGAAAATCACCCCGCCGATGATCGTCGCCCCCGAGCGCGAAGTGCCCGGAATCATCGCCAGCGCCTGCGCGAAACCGATCTTGAGCGCGGTACTCACCGTGATTTCGTCGATGCCCGCGCAACGGGGACGGTAATGGCGGCGTTCGACGATGAGAATAATCAGGCCGCCGACGATCAGCGCCGCGGCGACGACCAGCGGATTGAACAGCACGCCCTTGATGGTGGAGTGAAAAAAGAACCCCAGCACCGCCGCGGGCAGGAAAGCGATGAAGAGCATGAGCACGAAACGCTGCGAATAAGCGCTGCGCGGGCGGAACAAAACGCCGACCGTCAATTCGGCGAGACGCAGGCGGTACGCCCAGCACACGGCGAGGATGGACGCAAGCTGGATGACGATCTTGAATACCTTGCTGATTTCGTTGTTGTAGCCCAGCAGGTCGCCGGCGATGATGAGGTGTCCTGTCGAAGAAATCGGCAGGAATTCGGTCAGCCCCTCGACAATGCCAAGCAGAAGAGCGGTGAGAAGGAGCGAGATATCCATGATGCGATCAATGAGTCGACGGGCGCGAAAGAGTCACGGGCGCGAAAGTCCGGGATTATATCGGAGCCGCGCCTTCGCCCGCCCGCGTCTCCGGCGGGGCGTTTTCCAGCGCTTGCCGGAGCCAGCCGGGAATGGGCGTGGATTTCATGGTGGAAATATCGACGCAGACGGCTTCCACGCTGCCATTCGCAAGCGCTTCTCCATCCCGCAGGGCGCGCTGGCGGAATGTCAGCGAAGAACGGCCAAGCCTTCCGATTTCCAGCGTAATCACGATTTCATCATCGAGTCGGCCCGGTTGCAGATACTCCGCACTGGCGGCGCGCACGACGAACACGAGTCCCTCCTGGTCCGAGAGACGGTCATGGCCCAGGCTGCGCATCCACTCAGTGCGGCAGCGCTCGAAAAACTTGAAGTAATTGGCGTAATACACGACGCCCGCCGCGTCCGTATCCTCGTAATAGATACGGATAGGCAGGCTGAAAAGAACCGTTCCGGTCCGGGGTTCGTTCATGGCAGGCTCCTGTACGAAAATCGTCTTCTTCCCCGGGAATGATCGGGTACGGAAGGGGGACTGCGCAAGCGTTTCCGGACGGCCCCGCCCGGAAACACGGTTTTACAATTGAAAATTCCGCACCAGCCCGTTGAGTCCCTCCGCCAGCTCCTTGACGTGCGCAACGGTGCTGTTGAGGCTGTTGACCGAAGCGGCGTTTTCGTCGGTCATCTGGGCGATGCGTTCGATGTCGCGCCCGATCTGCTGGCTGGTGGCGCTTTGTTCGGACAAGGCTTCGGTGATGGCATTGACCGAAACCAGCGCTTCGCCGATCTTGCTCTTGACTTCCTGCATGAACGCGCCGGTATCGTTGGCAAGGCGCACGCCCTCGGTCACCCGCACCTGGCTGCTTTCCGTGTTTTCCAGCGTGTTTTGCGTGCCGCTCTGGATCGCTCCGACCATGGCGACAATCTCGTTGGTCGATTGCGCCGTGCGCTCGGCGAGCTTGCGCACCTCATCGGCCACCACCGCGAACCCGCGCCCGGCCTCTCCCGCGCGCGCCGCCTCGATCGCCGCGTTGAGCGCCAGGAGATTGGTCTGGTCGGCGACCCCCTTGATGACATTGATGATCTTGCCGATCTCGGTCGACTTGTCGGCCAGGTTCCGGATGTTCCCGGCGGCAACCTCGGCGTCGCGCATGATGACATCCATGCCTTTCAGGGAGTGCTGCACGATCTCGATCCCGTGTTCCACGGTCGTGTTCGACTCTTTCGAACTGCGGCACGCATCCATGGCGGAATCCGAAATCTGCCCGACATTGACCGACATCTGTTCCACGGCGGCGGCGATGGCCGAAGTCGCCTCGTTTTGCACATTGACGGCGTCCATGACCTTGTTGCCGCTGTCGAACATGGCTTCGGCATCGACCCCCAACTGCTCGGCGCTGGTCCGGAACCGGGAGATGATGTTGTTGAGGCTGGCGCGCATCCGTTCCGCCGCGCCCAGCATGCTGTCCTCAAACCCGGGGCGCACCTTGATGCGTTCGCCCAGATTGCCCGCGGCGATGTTGTTCAACTGTCGCGCCACCTCCGACGGTTCTCCGCCCAATTCATGGCTGATCTGGCGGGTGACGATCAACGCCAGCGTAATGCAAAGCACAACGGCCAGTACGATGACGATCACGTCGATGGTACTGGTCAATTTTTCCGTTCTCACACCTTCTTCATAATCCGCCTTTGCCGCGTCGAGCTGAAGTTGGATAAGTTCGTCGAACTTGTTTGTCAGCGGGTCGATCGCGGGATAAAGTCTGTCGCGGGTAAACTCGCCCAAACCATTCATGTCGCCTGCGACGAGGAGACCATTGAGCTGGTTGATGGCGTCGGCGCTGGCGGCGCGCAGTTTCTCGATTTCGTCGGCCAGCTTCTTTTCGTTCGGCCTCAAAGCCGTGTCGAGATATTTTTTCCAGATCTCGTCGATTTCCTTCGTCGCCCGCTGGATTCGCTGTGACGCCTGGCCCGGGGCGATATTGCCGTCACGTGTCTTGTACAACAGATCGATAATATCGAGCGCATACAAATCTGAAATTTTCTTTATATCGCGCAGAGGAATGACACAATTCTTGTAAACATCATCCAGCGTTTCCACAGTGTGCCGCAATCCGATGTCACCCGATACCGCAATAGCCACCATTCCGATCAAGCTCACCACGGCGACCAACAATATCCTATGTACAACTTTCAACGCCCGTAACATACATTTACTCCAGTCTTTCCCTGGCAAAGGATTACCCGGTCCCGGCGGACATAATCAAAAAAATCCGCATGCGCCGCATTCGCGGAGAATGACGATACGCATGAATCTTCATTCGGGAACGTTCCGCCAGGACACCCATTGCGCCCACCCGCCGTTCAAGCAGCATCCTGTACGATCTGCCATGGCATCATGGCGCTGCGCCAGTGTATCGGTACAAGCCATGCGTTGTCAGGAACTGTATAACGTTGCTCATCCCGTATTTGTAACTGGCGGACTTTTTTCACGGCGGCAAACGCAATATGACGAGACGGGTAACATCCATCGCAAGCAATATCGCTGTTGCGGGACGCATCATATTGAAACACATTGCGGGCAAGCCTCGTGGCAAAACGAATTGCCCACAGGGCGATTCACAGCGCTTCGCCCGATACTCGCGGAAACATACTCATCAACGGCGCAAAACATATCTTTTAACAATTGGCGCGATTTCATTTTTATATATACAGGACTGAATGTCTCAACATCATGCCTGGCAAGCAAGGAGAAAAGCGGGGCGGCGACCTCCTGCGGGAACATGGGTCTCTACATACTCCGAAACAACTGGCGATCAAGATCAGCGGCGCTTCGCGCCGGATGGAAGGAAGCCCTCTCCCGGCCTTCGGCCACCCTCCCCCGCAAGCGGGGGAGGGAAGTATCCATCGGAATAATGCGTCATTGCGAAAACCGTCCGCCTCGTCATTGCGAGGAGCGAATCGACGCGGCAATCCAGTTCGTTTCATCCGGCGCGTGAGCGCCGCTGATCGGACATGAGCCGTTTCGAGCTATTTGCTCTAAGATCACGCCCTTGCAAAGCCTGTCCGCCCCCATGACCGATCACGACATGCCTTTCGATCCTCCCGCCGCGCCGCCTCCCGGTACGTTGCCGCTCGACCAGTATGCCGAGCGCGCCTATCTTTCCTACGCCATGAGCGTGGTGCGCGCGCGCGCGTTGCCGCAGGTGGAGGACGGCCTCAAGCCCGTGCAGCGCCGCATCCTGTACGCGATGAACGAGATGCGCCTGTCGGCCGCGGCGCGGCATGTGAAGTCGGCGCGGGTGGTGGGCGACGTGATCGGCAAATACCATCCGCACGGCGACGCCAGTGTCTACGACGCCATGGTGCGGGTGGCGCAGGATTTTTCCCTCCGCTATCCGCTCGTCGACGGCCAGGGCAATTTCGGCTCGCGCGACGGCGACTCGGCGGCGGCGATGCGTTACACCGAATGCCGCCTCACCCCGATCGCCGAATTGCTGCTCGCCGAAATCGAGCGGGGCACGGTGGATTTCCTCCCCAACTACGACGGCGCTTTCCAAGAACCGCGACTTTTGCCGGCGCGGCTGCCCTTCGTGCTGCTCAACGGCGCCTCCGGCATCGCCGTGGGCATGGCGACCGAGATTCCGCCGCACAATCTCCGCGAAGCCGCCGCCGCCGCCTGCCACCTGATCCGCCATCCCGACGCCAGCCTCGACGACCTTCTGGCGCTTTTGCCCGGCCCGGATTTTCCCGGCGGCGGACAACTGATTTCGCCGCCGCAGACGATCCGCGACGCCTACGCCAGTGGACGCGGCAGCCTGCGCCTGCGGGCGCGCTGGCATTTCGAGGAGCTGGCGCGCGGGCAATGGCGCGTCATCGTCGACGAACTGCCGCACGGCGTCTCCGCCGCGCAGGTGCTGGCCGAAATCGAGACGCTCACCAACCCGCAGGCGCGCGCGGGCAAGAAGGAAATCGGGCAGGAACAGAAAAACCTCAAGCAACTCGTGCTCGGCGCGCTCGATACCGTGCGCGACGAATCGAGCGACAAGGCGCCGG
The DNA here is from genome assembly GCA_031259795.1 of Azoarcus sp. Lineage (GTDB taxonomy): Bacteria > Pseudomonadota > Gammaproteobacteria > Burkholderiales > Rhodocyclaceae > WRNU01. The sequence goes on along the minus strand of JAIRLA010000239.1, from coordinate 1,625 downwards.
TGCGCATCGTGCTGGAGCCGCGCTCCAGCCGGCAGGCGCGCGGCGAGTTCATGGCCGTCCTGCTCGCCCATACCAGCCTGGAGACTTCCGCCTCGATCAATCTCACCATGATCGGGCGCGACGGGCGGCCACAGCAAAAGAACTTGCGGCAAATCCTCGCCGAATGGGTCGAATTCCGCTATCTCACCGTGCGGCGGCGCAGCCGCTTCCGCCTCGATGAGGTCGAGCGCCGCATCCACATCCTCGATGGGCGCATGATCGCTTTCCTGCGCATCGAGGAAGTCATCCGCGTCATCCGCGAATCCGACGAGCCGAAACCGGCGCTGATCGCCGCCTTCGGGTTGAGCGAGGTCCAGGCGGAAGACATTCTCGAAATCCGCCTGCGCCAACTGGCCCGTCTCGAAGGCTTCCGGATCGAGAAGGAACTGGGCGAGCTGCGCGAGGAGCGCGACGCCCTGCGCCGCCTGCTCGATGACCATGGCGCGCAGACCCGGCTGATCCTCAAGGAAATCGAGGCCGACGCCAAGAAATACGGCGACGCGCGCCGCACCCTGATCGAAGCCGTCGCCCCGGTCGCGCCCGTCGAAATCAGCGTTCCCGACGAACCCGTCACGGTCATCGTGTCGAAAAACGGCTGGATACGTTCGCGCCAGGGCCACGGCGTCGACCCGGCCACCATCGCTTACAAGACGGGCGATTTCGCCTTCGCCGTCATCGAGACCCGCAGCGCCTGGCCGCTCATCATTGTCGATACACGTGGCCGCGCCTACACGGTCAAGGCCGCCGAACTGCCCGGCGGACGCGGCGACGGCGTACCCGTCTCCACCCTGATCGACTTCCAGGACGGCGGCAGGCTCGCGCAGGTCGTGGCCGCCGAGCCTGATTCGCAATGGCTTTTCGCCAACAGCGGCGGCTACGGCTTCATCTGTCCGCTGTCCGAGGCCAGCGGACGCCAGCGCGCCGGCAAGGCTTTCATGACGCTCGAAGGCGGGGAGAGCGTGCTCGCCCCGGCGCGCGTCATTGGACAATGGGTCGCCGCCGCCTCGGACGCGGGCCGCATGCTGCTCTTTCCGCGCGCCGAAATGAAAGTCCAGTCCGGCGGACGCGGCGTCATCCTCATGGCGCTCGACAGCGATGAACGCCTCGCCGCCGTCGCCGTCCCCGCCGACGATGCGGCGCTCGTCATCGAAGGCAGCGGACGCGGCAACAAGCCCGTCGTCCTGACCCTGCGCCCCGCGCAACGCGAAGGACTGCGCCACCGCCGCGCCCGCCGGGGCGCGCCGCTGGCGGTGAAAATCAAACCCGAGCGCATGCGCTGACGGGGATCAGGGATCGGCGCGCACGCAATCGACGTAATAGCGCTCAGACAGGGGTTGACAATTAAAATGCGCTTCGGCAGCATACTTCGTTATTACGCAATAATGCATAGTCAGAGTTCGACAGAATGCTGATACTCCAGACCGTTCCATCCCATCGTCCCGCACCATGCCGTGCAGGATGTGGTGTTCGTATAGGGAGAAGTGTAAAAACACTTGACAAGACGAGTCTCAGCCACATGCTTTTGCAAGCAAGCAAGCAAGCAAGCAAGCAAGCATGTGTGTGTGTGTGTGTGTGTGTGTGTGTAT
>JAIRLA010000104.1 GCA_031259795.1 Azoarcus sp. | reverse complement strand
ACAGATCGACGACGCCATCGCCGCCGACGAAATCTTCACCACCCTGATGGGCGACGAAGTCGAGCCGCGCCGCGCCTTCATCGAGTCGAACGCATTGCGGGCGCAGAACATCGACGTGTGAAGGCGCTCGCCGGAAAGAATCGCGGCCTGTGGCCGCCGGGCGCCGCGCCTGTCAGCGGCGGAAAGCATCGTGGCAGGATTTGCAACTGGCGCGAACCTCGTCGTAGGCGGCCTGTGCCGCTTCATGGCTGCCGGCGGCCATGAGCGCATCGGTCGCGGCGAAAAAACGCAGGCGTTCGGCCTCGAATTTTTCCGCCTGGGTCCACACTTCCGGGCGCGACTTGCTCGGGGGATAGTTGGTGTCGGGGCCGAAATAGGCCCACGGCGCTTCGCGCGTTTTCGCCAGCGCCTCGCCCAGCTTGCCCAGATGCTCGACGCTGAACTGCTCGTCGCTCAACATGATCCCGACTGGCTCGGATGCCCGCAGCAAAGCCTTGAACGCTTCCTGGCGATGTTTGACCGGCTGTCCGGGGCGATCGTCCTCGACCCTTGAATCGCAGGCGGAAAGGGCCATGGCGGCCAAAAAGAGAAAAGCAGCAAAACGTGGTGGCATGGTTTTTCGGGCGGAAGACGAAAAGCCCGCATTATAGGACGGCGGCCGGAGCGGGAAATCGTTCTTTTCCGCCTGTCCGGACATGCATGGGTATTTACACACTCCGAAATAGCGGCGCTTAGGATTTCCCTCCCCCGCTTGGCGGTGGAGAATGGACAGGCGTCCCATCCATGTAGATACCTATGCCGGACATGTCCGGACAATCATTGTTCCTGCGCCCCGGCATTTCCGCGCTATGCTGCGCGCTCCTGCGCCAATACCGGAGGCGGCGATGCTCTCCATTTTTGACATCCTTGCCGAACAACGCATTGTCGAAGCCGAACGCCGGGGCGAGTTTGCCCGCCTGCCCGGCGCGGGCAAGCCACTGGCCTTCGACGGCGAACCGCTGTTGTCGCCCGAACAGCGCATGGTCAATACAATCCTGAAAAACGCCGGTTTTACCCCGCGAGAAGTGCTGTTGCGCCGCGAACTGGCCGCCTTGCGCGCCGAAATCGCCGCCTTGCCCGATGGCCCGCGCCGCGCCGAGTTGCAACGCCGCCGCGCTTGGTTGCTGTGCGAGCGACCGGAGCGCGGCAACGCGACATCCGGCGGCCATTCCAGAGCGAAGCGGTGATGGCGGCGCAATTGGCGTCGTGACCGGATTGGCATCGGCGCGGCGCCCATCTATCAGGGATCATGGCGGGAAATGCCTCCGGCTTAAGCAACGGCGCGCCATGATCGCACGGACGCCCCGCGGTTCCGCCGGGCACAGGCTATCGTCCATCCCAACCTGTGAGAGACTGCGTTTGTGCAATAATATCCCTTTGCAACACATAACCCGATCGATGATCGCCATGGAGAAAACATGAAGAAAACCATTCCGCTTCTACTGCCCGTCCTTCTCGCCTTGGGCGGTTGCGTTTCCTCGGGGAAAACCACGCAGACGGAAGCCGCGCAAACGGAAGAAACCGCACAAACTGAAACAACGCAAACGAAGCAAACGGAAACAACGCAAACGAAAACCGTGCGGCAAAAAAAGCAACGACAGAAAGCCCCTCGGCAAAAGACCGTACAGCCGAACAAGGACGACCCCCGCGAATGCGCCCGCAATTTCACCTATGACGGCAGTTTCATGAGAGGGCGAACATTCAAGACCAATGCCTCTGTCAAGGGCGTCAAGAAGGATCAGGCCATCCAGCGCGCCGCCCGCTATATCGCCAACGACGGCTGGCAGATCAACAACACCGACAGCAATCTCGGCATCATCAGCGCTTCGCAGACCGTCAGCTACGGAAACGGAAAGACCGCGCCCCTCAATGTGGGGATCGAACCCGTACAGGGCGGGGTGAAAGTCAGTCTCAGCTATTCCATTTCCGGCGGGGTGACAAGTCCGGTGGATGCCGTACAAAACTTCTTCTGTTCCGTTGTCCAGACTGTCGAAGGCAAATAGGCTGCCGCATGGTTTCCGGGCCGCGCGCCGGGCAAAAGCAGACGGAACCAGACATCTACACACTCCGAAATAGCTGGCGATGAAAACAGCGGCGCTCTCGCGCCGGATAGAACGAACTGGATTGCCACGTCGCTGCGCTCCTCGCAATGACGAGGTGGGGGAAAGGCTTTCGCGATGACGAATTCTTCCGATGGACTCCCTCCGTTCGATGGATTTCCTCCGTCCAATGGACTCCCTCCGTCCAATGGACTCCCCTCCCCCGCTTGGCGGGCGAGAGGGTGCCCGAAGGGCGGGAGAGGGCTTCCAACCATCCGGCGCGCAGCGCCGCTGGATAAAAAGGGGGAGGAAGGAAGGGGCCGCAGTCCATTCCCCACCGCAAAGAAAACAGCGGCGCTACGCGCCGGGTGGAACGAACTGGATTGCCGCGGGCCTGCGGCCCTCGCAATGACGAGTTCTTGCGAGGAGCGAATCGACGCGGCAATCCATGCGGCGGTTCAAGGCGGGACTATTGGAATGGACTCCAATAGCCTTGCCCTTGTTCAAGACCGGAACGAAACCGGCCTCGGCGAAACAAGCATCCAACAGCAAACCCGCTCATGCGCGGAAATGCACAGGCAAGAACAGGTTTGGAAGAAGGCGCGAATCAGTGGGGCGGGCCTTCGCCGAATGAACACGGCCCACGAAGCACAATGCGGCACGGCGGCGGATTTTTGTCCGCCGCCGTGTTTATCGAATGTGAAGGAATGTGGCGCTCAGATCACGCGCGCTTTTTCCATCACTTGCGTGACCCGCCAGGTCTTGGTGCGGGAAATCGGACGGCACTCCTCTATTTCCACAAGGTCGCCCTGCGTGGCTACGCCGCGCTCGACGTGGGCATGGTATTTGGCCGATCTGGTCACGATCTTGCTGTAGAGCGGATGCTTGACGCGGCGCTCGACCAGGACGGTGACGGTTTTATCCATCTTGTCGCTCACGACACGCCCCACCAGCGTGCGGCGAACCTTTTGCTTTTGCTCGCTCATTGCGCACCTGCCTTTTCGTGAAGGAGCGTGCGGACGCGCGCGATGTCGCGGCGCACCTTGCTCAATTGACTCGTATTGTTCAACTGCTGGGTGGCCTGCTGCATGCGCAGGGAAAAGTGCGCTTTCAGCAAACCAAGCAGTTCCTGATTCAATTCTTCCGCGCTCCTGGCGCGAAGTTCATTCGCTTTCATGCTCATCCTACCTGGCGCGTAACGAATACGGTTTCAATCGGGAGTTTGGCGGCGGCGAGCCGGAAGGCTTCGCGCGCCAGCGCTTCGTCGACGCCATCCATTTCGTAGAGCACCTTGCCCGGCTGGATCTCCGCGACCCAGTATTCGGGATTGCCCTTGCCGTTGCCCATCCGCACTTCGGCGGGTTTCCTGGAAATCGGTTTATCGGGGAAGATGCGAATCCAGATGCGGCCACCGCGCTTGATGTGACGGGTCATCGCCCGCCGCGCGGCTTCGATCTGGCGGGCGGTCAAACGGCCGCGCCCGACTGCCTTGAGGCCGTATTCGCCGAAGCTGACTTTCGCGCCGCGCGTCGCCAGCCCGGTATTGCGGCCTTTTTGTTCCTTGCGGTATTTCCTTCTCGTCGGCTGTAGCATTACTCACTCCTGCTTTCTTCTTGCCGGCGGGCGGAGCGGCGACCGGGACGGGCTTCGCCGTCGCCGCGCGGCGCACGGCGGCCCCGGCGGTTTTCGGTCTCCGGCTCGGCGGCGGCCGGCTGCTCGTTGCGGCCCAGCGATTCGCCCTTGTACACCCAGACCTTGATGCCGATGATGCCGTAAGTGGTTTGCGCCTCGGAGACGCCATAGTCGATGTTGGCGCGCAGGGTGTGCAGCGGCACACGGCCTTCGCGGTACCACTCGGTACGGGCGATTTCGGCGCCGTTGAGCCGGCCCGCGCTCATGATCTTGATGCCCTGCGCGCCCAGGCGCATGGCATTTTGCATGGCGCGCTTCATGGCGCGGCGGAACATGATGCGTTTTTCGAGTTGCTGCGCGATCGCGTCGGCGATCAGTTTGGCGTCGATCTCGGGCTTGCGCACTTCTTCGATGTTTACGTGCACGGGGACGCCGATGATCTTTTGCAGATCGCGCTTGAGCGCTTCGATGTCTTCGCCCTTCCTGCCGATCACCACCCCCGGACGCGCCGAGAAAAGAGTGATGCGGGCGTTCTTGGCCGGACGTTCGATGATCACGCGCGATACCGACGCATGCGCCAGACGCTTTTTGAGATGAGCGCGAACCTTGAGGTCTTCGCCGAGTTTCCTGGAGAAGTCCTGACTCGACGCATACCAGCGCGAACCCCAGTCACGCGTGACAGCGAGCCGGAATCCAGTGGGATTGATCTTCTGACCCATATGTGCTCCTTACTCCTCGCTGACAGTCACGTAGATGTGGCTGGTCGGTTTGGAAATGCGATTGCCGCGACCCTTGGCCCGCGCGGTGAAACGCTTGAGGGTCAGCCCTTCTTCCACGTGGATGGTCTTGATCCTGAGCAGGTCGATATCGGCGCCGTCGTTGTGTTCAGCGTTGGCGATGGCCGATTCGACCACCTTGCGGATGATTTTCGCGCCCTTCTTCGGCGAGAAGGCGAGGATGTCGAGCGCCCGCTCGACCGGCTTGCCGCGAACCAGATCGGCCACGAGGCGGCCTTTCTGCGCCGAAAGACGAACACCACGCAAACTGGCTTTGGTTTCCATCATCTTTCCTTATTTCTTGGCTTTCTTCGAGGCGGCGTGCCCCTTGAAAGTCCGCGTCAGCGCGAATTCGCCGAGCTTGTGACCGACCATGTTTTC
>JAIRLA010000081.1 GCA_031259795.1 Azoarcus sp. | reverse complement strand
TGCCCCGGTTCTCGTGGAAACCTCGTCCCTATTACCCACCACACAGGCTTTCCGATAAAGGACGCCTGTCCATTTTCATCTCAAAGGAGCTGTAAATGCCACAAGTCATTACTTCCAGGAAACTTCAGAACCTGTTCAAAGTCTTTTAAGAGCCTATTGGAATGGATTCTTGTCCAGATTACGCTTGCTGATCGTCGACCTGTATCAATCGAGCAGCGTCACTTCGTCCGGCACGAGGAATTCCAGCCGCGCCCGCAACGCGCGCGTGACTTCGATCCGCCCGTCCGCCGCTACCCGCAAGGCATGGTCGATGGCGAAACGGCGCGTTTGTTCGCGCCAGGCGTCGCCCGCCAGGTAAGCGGGTTTGCTCGCCGCGTCCGACAGGACACCGGCATGCGGGTTCGCTCTTGCCAGCACGGTGAGCGCCTGCGTGGCATGCGCCGGCTCGCCGGTGCGCGGGTCGAGCACATGGGCGTAGCGCACGCCGTCGAGTTCGAAATAGCGCTGGTAGTCGCCGGACGTTCCCACCGCCTCGCCGTCGTAGAGCGGCATCGTCGCCAGCGGCGCGGGCTGGCGCGGGTGCTGGATGCCGACTCGCCAGGGGCGTTCTCCCTTGCGGCCCAGGGCCATGACGTTGCCGCCGATATTGATGAGCGCGTCGCCGATGCCCGCTTCGCGCAGGATGGCCGCGGCGCGGTCGAGCGCATAGCCCTTGGCATAGCCGCCGAGGTCGATCCTGACCGCCGGATTGCGGCTGGAGACGCGCTTGCCGTCGATCACGAGGTCGCTCATGCGCGGCCGGGCGGCCTTGAGCGCGGCAAGCGCCGCCGGGTCGGGCCGAACCGGCAGGAAGGTGTCGGTATGAAACCCCCAGAGTTCGATCAGCGCCCCCATCGCGGGGTCGAACAAGCCGTCGCTGGTCGCGGCCAGCGCTTGCGCGTCGAGCAGCATCGCCGCCAGTTCGGGCGAGACTTCGCGCGCTTCGCCGCGCGCCAGCGCCTCGTTGAGCGCGGTCACTTCCGACGGCTCCCAGGCATGATAGGCGCGGTGCAGGCGATCGAATTCGCGCAGCACGGCGGAGATCGCGGCGTCGGCCCGCTCGCGCTCGCCGCCATGGATGGAGACGTCCACCCGCGTGCCGAACACATAGGATTCGCGGTGGAAAACTTTCTCTCGCGCGCAGCCCGCCAGCAACAGCGCGCCCATCAGGCCCAGCGCGCAGCAGGACGCGGCAACGGCGCGCCAGCCGCTCATGGCGCGCATACGCGTTCCAGCGTGTCGATCACCAGTCCCGCGACATCGAACCCCTGCTGTGCGGTGATTTCGACCATGCAGGTGGGGCTGGTCACGTTGATTTCGGTGAGATGCCCGTCGATGATGTCGAGACCGACGATCAGCAGGCCGCGCTCCCACAGGATCGGGGCGAGGAAAGCGGCGATTTCCCGTTCGCGCGCGGTCAGCGGCATCGCCACGCCGCGCCCTCCGGCGGCGAGGTTGCCGCGCGTCTCGCCCTCGCGGGGAATGCGCGCCAGTGCGCAGGGCACGATCTCGCCGCCGATGATGAGTACCCGCTTGTCGCCCTCGCGGATGCCCGGCAGATAGGCTTGCGCCATGATCGTGCGCGCGCCATCGTGCGTCAGGGTTTCGACGATCACGTTGCGATTGGGGTCTCCCGGCTCGACGCGGAAAACCTGGCTGCCGCCCATGCCATCGAGCGGTTTCAGCACGGCATCGCCGATTTCGTCGAGGAAGGCGTGTATCCGCTCCGGCGCGCGCGCGACCAGCGTCGGGGCGGTGAATTGCGCGAATTCGGCGATCGCCAGTTTTTCGGAGTGATCGCGCACCGCGCGCGGCGCGTTGAACACCCGCGCGCCGGACAGCGCCGCGCGTTCGAGCAGCCAGGTCGCGGCGATGTATTCAAAATCGAACGGCGGATCCTGGCGCATCAAGACCGCGTCGAACGCGGCAAGCGCACGTTCTTCCGCCTGGCCCGCTGTATACCAGTCATGGTCATCGGCGCGCACCGCGAGCGGCGCGGCGCGCGCCGACACGACGCCATCGCGCCAGATGAGATCCTCGCGCCGGATCGCCCACGGCACATGACCGCGCGCGGCGGCCGCGCGCATCATCGCCACGCTGGAATCCTTGTACGCCTTGAGTCCAGGCAATGGATCGAGAATGAAGGCCAGCGCAAGCGTCATGGACGGCATCCCGGATCAAAGCGCGAGCGCGGTTTCGGCGAGCGCGGCGGCCCCGGCATCCATATCGGCGGGGATGGTTTCCTCGATCTCGATCGCGGCGGCGAGCAGGGCCAGGCGCGCGACAACGCCATAAGCGTAGAACAGGTTGGGCGCGGCGTCCGGCGCCTGCATGCGATCCGGGATGCAGCAGGGGCACTCGAACGCCAGCGAACGGAATTCCATCCCCGGCGCGTTGAGATTCTCGTCGCTGCCCCGCGCCGTATGCACACGGTAGAAACCGCCGACGACATAATGATCCATCATGTAGACAACCGGCTCCGCCGCTGCGCCGTCGATGGCCTCGAACGTGCGCACGCCCTCTTGGATGATGACTTCCCCGACTTCCAGTCCGTCCTTGACCACCGCCATTTTGTTGCGCTGGCGGCGATTGAGGCCCGTGACTTCGGAAGCGTCCTTCACCGTCATGACGCCCATGCCGTAAGTCCCGGCATCGGCCTTGACCACGACATAAGGCTCGTCGTCGATGCCGTATTCGCGGTATTTGCGGCGGATGTCGTCCAGCAGGACGTCGACCTGGAAAGCCAGGCACTCCTCGCCGGAGCGCTCCTGGAAATCAACGTCCCTGCACACGCGGAAGGCCGGGACGATGCGCCACGGGTCGATGCCGATCGCCTCCGAGAATGCCCGCGCCACCCGTTCGTACACCCCGGCGTGGCGCGACTTGCGGCGCATGTGCCAGCCCGCGTGCAGCGGCGGGATCAGCCATTGCTCGTCGAGACCGCGCAACATCGCGGGCACGCCGGCGGACAGATCGTTATTGAGCAGAATGGCGCAGGGATCGAAATTCGCCACGCCCAAGCGGTTGCCGCGCCGCGACAGCGGTTCGAGCGTCAGGCTGGCGCCATCGTCCAGCATCAGCGTGGTTGGCGCGGCGATCCCGGGCGACAGGCTACCGATGCGCACTTCCAGCCCGGTCAGGCGCAGGATGTCCGCCAGCCGCGCCACATTGCGCAGATAAAACCTGTTGCGGGTGTGATTCTCGGGGATCAGCAGCAGGCGGTTGGCATCGCCGCACAGCCGCTCGACCGCCGCCTGCGCGGCCTGCACGCACAGCGGCAGGAAAGCGGGATTGAGGTTGTTGAAACCGCCGGGAAACAGATTCATGTCGACCGGCGCGAGCTTGAAACCGGCGTTGCGCAAATCGACCGAACCGTAAAAGGGCGGCGCATATTCGCGCCACTGCTCGCGGAACCATCGTTCGATTGCGGTGGCGCAATCAAGGAACTGGCGCTCCAGTTCGAGCAGCGGGCCGGAAAACGCGGAAGCGATGCGGGGGATCATGATGAGATTCCTGCTGTTCCTCTATATGAAGATAAGCATCATGGCTTATTCGGGCAGGTGATATTACTACATACTGCGGCCCGTCTCCGCGGGTTTCGCCTGCGGAGACGCTTGAAACCGGGCGGGAAGATTGCTGACCAATAGATATTTTCATGCCGGGACAGAGCCTGCTCATGAAGAAAAGAGGCGTGCTCATGGTGGAGTGCAAGAATTGCCACTCGGTACAGATCGTGAAAAGCGGGTTTGTGCGCGGGAAGCAACGGTACAAATGCAAAGAAGGCGGCCTATTGGAACAGGCTCTAAACAAACTCCAGCACTTGCCAGCGTCCGACGTGTTCGTCTCTCCCCGGTTCGACCTGTCCGCACAGGGCGCGCGCGTGGCGGCCCGCCCGCAGGAACATGGCGGCCAGTGTCCGCATGCGCTGCCAAAGCAGTTCCACGTCGCCCGTCCAGGGCTGGTAGAGCACGCTTGCGATGCAGGGGAAACTTTGTTGCAAGGGGATGGCGGCCAGGATGGGTTGCGTGGCGAGGAAGTCGAACGGAAACGGGGCTTCGCGGGCGATCACGACATCGCGGACGACGCGGATGCCGGCGGCGCGCGCGCCAGCGCGGGAACCCCACAGGACGATGGTGGAACAGTCGGGCTTGCCGGCAAGGCAGGCCGCCACGCCAACGATCGCCAGTTCGGTCAGGGCGCCGGCGCGGCGCAACGGTACGGCGGATTGTTGGCGCGCGAGCGCGGCGAGCGTGGCGGTATCGAAGCGTTGTTCCCGCATGTCGCCAAAGCGCGGCGCGTTCAATTTTTTTCTCCGTCCCGGCTGCGGCGTTCGATGATTACGGTCGCGGTGCTGCCGCCGAAACCGACGAGGTTGAACAGCAGATGGCGCGGCTGGCCGTAGCGCGCTTGTCCGGCGCGCGTTTCGAGCAGGGCGAGCAAGACTGTCAGTTCCGCCGGGCCGCTCGCGCCCAGGGTGTGGCCGAGACGGCGCTTGAGGGTGATTTCCGGCGGGCGGCGGGCGCCGAACAGGAGATCGAGCGCGGCTTCTTCGGGTTCGTCGGTGCTGAACATGCGGCTGCGATGGGGCTTGATGAGGTCGATGTCGTTCGCGGCCAGCCCGGCGTCGTCGAGCGCGGCGGCCAGGTTGGCGGCGATGACGCGGCCATCGGGGGTCGGCGAGGTCACGGAATAGCCATCGGTTCCCAGGCGGCAGGCGGCGATCCGCCAAGCGGTTGCGCGCGCCGTGAGCCGCAGGCCGGCAACCGCTTCGCCGAGGATCAGGCCCTCGTCGTCGTCGTTGCGCGCCAGCAGCCCGAGACTGGCGAAACCGGCGAGCGTCGTGTCGCAGGCGAATTCGATGCCGAGCGCGAGCGCTTCGTCGATCTCGCCGTGGCCGATCAGCAGGGAGGCCGCTTCCAGCGCGACGAAGCCCGAGGTACAGGAGGTGGAAAACAGCCAGGGTTCTGTGTCGACGCCCAGCGCGGCGCTGGTTTCCGTGCGGAAGGCGGCGATATCGTCGAAGGAAAACGCCGCGTCGCCGTCGGCGCGGGCGCGCGCTTCGACCGCGCCGGTCGCCAGCGCGGACGAGCCCGCGAAAAGCGGCAGCGCCGATATCTCGCCGCCCGCGGCGAGTTCGGCGCCGATGCGTCCGAGGGCGCCGCGGGCGCGCGCCGTCCAATCCGTTTCGGCCAGCGGCAGCGCGAACCAAGGGTAGCGGGCGCCGGGCAGTTCACGCCAGGAGAGCGCTTTTTTATCCGCGAGCAGCGCTTCGGCGGCGGCCGCCGCCGACAGGCCCAAGGCCGAGACATGGCCGATGCGGTCGATGTATACCGGGCGCGGGGCGTTCATGCCGGCACGCCCGCTTTATTGTGCGTTTGCAACCAGCGCGCGAGGCTGGCGACATTGGCGAAGACGCGGCGCGTTTCCTTGCTGTCCGTCAGGCGCACGCCGAATCGCTTTTGCAGGGCGATCGACAACTGTAGAGCGTCGAGCGAATCGAGCGCGAGCCGCGTTCCAGCGCCAAAGAGGATTTCGTCGTCGGCGATGGAGGCGGGGTCGCAGTCCTTGTCGCAGGTCTCCACAATCAGGGTCTTGAGGGCAAGTTTCAGGTCGGTCATGTGAAAGAGGATCGGATCGGATCGCCTGGCTCAAAGGCTGAAACAGGCCGGAACGCGGCGCGGTCAAGCGCGCCCCCGGCGGCCCAGGCAGGCGGCCACAGTCAGGGCGAAAAGGCCGAAGCATACCAGCGTCGCCGCTGCGGGCAGGATATCGGCGATACCGCCATGGCGCAACATTACATGGTGGAAGCCTTCGAGCGCCCAATCCATCGGCGACAGGCGGGTCCATGGCTGCATTTGCGCCGGCATCACGAAACGGGGCACCATGATACCGCCGATGGCGCCCATGATGATGTTGCCCGCGCCGCCGAGCACGGTTGCTTGCTCGCTGCTGCGCGCGAGGCTGGCGATGAAAAGCGCCCAGCCGACCGCCGCCGTGCTGACCGCCAGGCTGAGCAGGCCCAGGGCCGCGAGCGCTGGCGCGTCATGCGGGAGGGTCAATGCTTCGCCGCCGCACAGGGGCACGAGCCAGCGCCCGATGGCGACCATGATGAGCGCCTGCGCCTGGTTGAGCAGCACGAAAGGCGCGAACTTGCCCGCAAGGACGAGGCCGAAGGAGACCCGCTGCGTGGCGAGCCGTTGCAGGGTGCCGCGCTGGCGCTCGCCGATGAAGACCGCCGAAATCGGGATGACCACGAAAAACATCGAGAAAATGAGCCAGGCCGGTACGTTCTGCTGCACAGAGGAGGGCAGCGCGAGCGCCCGGCTTTCATCGAGTCCCACGGCTTCGGCGACGATTTCCGGCGGGCCGACGCGCTCGGTGACGCGGCGCAGGTCCGGAATCATCAGGTTTTGTCCCAGGCGTTCGAGCACGTGCGCGAGCCATACGCGGATGACCGCCGCTTCGACTTGCTGGCGAAACCCGTCCCGCAAGGCGGGCGGCGCGGCGGGATCGAGCAGGAAACGCAGCTCTGGCGTCCGGTTGCTCCCGATCTGGCGGGCGAAGCCTTGCGGGATCACCAGGACGAAAGCGGCCTCGCCGCGCTCCACCCGGCGGCGGGCATCCGCTTCGCCGGAGGGGCGCTCGTGTTTCCTGAAAGCGCCGGTGGCGCCGAGTTGTTCATCGAGCGCCCGCGAAACGGGGGTCGAATCGAGATCGAGCACCGCATAACCGGCAATGGCCGTCTGTCGCGCGGACAAGGGTTCCGCGAGCGCAAGCGACATGACCAGGATGAACACCGCCGGCATGATGAAAAGCGCCGCGAGGCCATGCCGGTCGCGCCCGAGCGCCAGGCATTCCTTCTTCCACAAGGCGGCGAGGCGGATCAGGCCGCGGGAGGGCGGGCCGACCGGAGACGCCGTATTTTTTCCGGGAAACAGTTCGTCCTCCTTGTGGATTCGTCCGGGTTTGTCCGCGAAATGGAAAGGGAAAGGGAAGGGGCGCGAGGCGGACAGCGCGAATGGTACGGCAAGGCCGGGCGGCGCGGCGCTCGTTTTGCCCGCGAAGCCGTATCAGTCGCGCAGCGAGTGCCGGGTCAATTGCATGAAAACCTGTTCCAGATCCGGCGCGCCATACTCGACGCGCTCCGCCTCGATGCCGGCGGCGGCGAGTTCGGCGAGCAGAGGGGCAAGTCCGCCGGCGGCGAAGGCGGGAAAATCGGCGACGCCGTCCGCCGCGCGCATCTCCGGGAAACGCGCCCGCCAATCCGCCGCGAGCGCCTCCGGCAGCGGGCGGGCGAGCTTCAGGGACAAGGCCGCCGCGCCGCCGCGTTTCACTTCGGCCAGCGGCCCCGCCGCCAGCACCTTGCCATGATCGATGATCGCCACATCGGCGCACACCGCTTCCACCTCTTCCATGTAATGCGAGGTATAGACCACCGTGCCCCCGGCGGCGGCGAAGCGTTCGATCGCATCGAGCATGAAACGGCGCGACTGGGGATCGACCCCGACCGTCGGCTCATCGAGCAGCAACACCTTGGGCGCGCCGGTCAGGCCGATCGCCAGATTCAGACGCCGCCGCAAGCCGCCGGAAAGCTCCCCGGCGCGCCGCCCGGCCACCGCGCCGAGACAGGCGAAAGCCATGGCCGCCGCGCATTGCTCCCGCCGCTGGCGGCGCGCGAACCCTTGCACCCCGGCGAAAAAATCGAGGTTCTCGGCGACGGTCAGCATGGGATAAAAAGCGTAATCCTGCGGCACCAGCGCGATGGCGGCGGGATGGGCGGCGCGCCAGGCGGAAAGCGGCTCGCCATCGACGGTCATCCCGCCCTCCTGAGGCGCGAGCAACCCGGCCAGCAAGGAAATCAGCGTCGTCTTGCCCGCGCCGTTGGGGCCGAGCAGACCATGGACGCGGCCACGGCCAATTTCGAGCGAGACGCCATCGAGCGCCGGCAACGGCGCGGCACGATAGCGGTAACGAAGGCGGTCGACGCGGATCATGAACGGGACGATGGCGGAATTGTCATTGCGCTTTCTTCTTTCTCATCATTGCGCCTCTTCAGCCGACGGCGTGGATCGCCACGTCGAGCGCGCGCTTCGCAATGACGAGTCTCTCCAGAGGATTTCCTTCTCCCGCTTGGCGGTGTGTGGTGTGTGCAGGTGGGGGGAGGGCATCGTACCAAATGGAGCGAAGCGCCGCTGGATAAAAAAAGAGGGGAAGAAACGAAACGCCCGTCCACTCTCCACCGCAAAGAAATCAGCGTCGCTTCGCTCCGCATGGAACGAAACCCTCTCCCGCCCCTGACGGGGCACCCTCCCCCGCAAGCGGGGGAGGGAACGGCAGACGCTTTACAGTAGTAGGGAGGGTGGGCTGGCGGTTGTGATTGGGGGAAGGGCGTACCGTTGCAGGAAAGGTAAAGCGTTGTCGGATGGATACTTTCCAGCAAGGAACTACCCTTGTCGCTGTTGGCATCGGATTCCTCTTCGTCCCCCTCGGCAGACCATTCCAATACATTAATATGCACTGTGACATCGACCTGCCGCCCCGCGCCATTGCCGAGAATGAAACGAACCTTATCCATTCCGACACGAACAGGGGTATACCAGTAATTGCCCAACCCCCCCCCGACACTTCAGGCGACTGCTGCTCCAATTGGCCTTCAGGCATTTTAATAAAACGTTCAATTTTGCATTCCGGCCCCCAAGCGCCTGCTTGACCAGCTTCGACATCAAGAAGAATGCATGACTGAGAAACAAGATTCAGTAATTGCGGATTCACACGTAATTCAGATGGATCACCATCCCTTTCCGTCCAGGCCATTTCAATATCAGGCGCTTGCCATGTCAGCGTCGGCAAGCCAAGAGGGCCGTTCTCAGAGTAAGCTGTTATCCCCTCTCCTGCAAACTTGCGATTCGTTCGCACCCAATCGACTAGAGCCTTTACCGTCTTTGGATAATCGCTGACCCAATTAGGCGCCGGAGCCTCCAACGCTGGCGGATCTTGGGTCTGAGCCTGGGCAAGGGCAACCATGTCATCAAGGTTGTACATCATATCCAACATTGTATTCTCCTCGGATGCCGCTTCGAGCAACTGACCAGAATCGAGCATGTAACCGTATTTGCCATTCGCCGCCACGATCCGCTCCAGCTTCATGGCGGCAAGGTCTTCCTTATCCTGTTCGAGCAGCGGAATCGCCGCCCAGATCACCATCGCCGCCGCCGCGATCACGCCGAGGGGGAACAGAATCCCGCGCCAGCCTGTTTCCGCTGCTTTCCGCGGCGCCGCCTCTCCGTCCCGCCCCGCGGCCGATGATGGCGGCAAATCAGCGGAACTTGCCAGCGGCAGGCGCAACAAACGTTTCCACAGCGGAGGGCGAGCGGGACGGGAAGTAACCATGGAAATCTCCCTGGATCGGCGGACATGGAACAGCCCGCAGCTTACTCCACATGGAACGGTCAAGAAGCGCGGAACAGGAAAACGGCTGGAGCCGCCATCCCGATTTAGAATCACCGCTCCCCCAACCGCTCCTCCCGGAACCATCATGGCGACTTCCACGCGCACTTCCTCCGATCCGCAATTGTCGGCGATCAAGCTGCCGCCGCATTCGCTGGAGGCTGAACAGTCGTTGATCGGCGGCCTGTTGCTCGACAACACCGCCTGGGAACGCATCGCCGATCTCGCCAGCGAAGCGGATTTCTACCGCGATGACCATCGCCGCATCTACCAGCACATCTCCCGCCTGATCGACTGCGGCAAGCCCGCCGACGTGGTCACGGTGTTCGAGTCGCTGGAAAAGAACGGCGAGGCGGAGCAGGCCGGCGGCCTCGCCTATCTGGCGGAAATCGCCAACAACACGCCATCGGCGGCCAATATCCGCCGCTACGCGGAAATCGTCCGCGAACGCGCGATCTTGCGCAAACTCGTCGCCGTGGGCGACGAAATCGCCGCCAGCGCCCTCGCCCCCTCCGGCAAGGACCCCAAGACCTTGCTCGACGAGGCCGAAGCCAGAGTCTTCGAGATCGCCGAAGCCGGCGCGCGCCATGGCAGCGGCTTCCAGTCGATCCAGCCCCTCCTCAAGCAAGTCGTCGACCGCGTGCAGGAACTCTACGACCGCGACAACCCCTCGGAAATCACCGGCGTCCCCTCGGGTTTCGTCGACCTCGATGACAAAACCTCCGGCCTGCAACCGTCCGACATGCTGATCGTCGCCGGACGCCCGTCGATGGGCAAGACCAGCTTCGCGCTCAACATCGCCGAACATGTCGCGGTGGAAAAACACCTGCCGGTGGCGATCTTCTCGATGGAGATGCCCGGCACGCAACTGGCCACCCGCTTCATTGCCTCGGTGGGCCGCATCGACATGCAGAAAATCCGCAATGGCCGCCTCTCCGACGACGACTGGCAGCGCCTCACCATGGCGATGGGCAAACTCTACGACGCGCCGCTCTACATCGACGAGACGCCCGGCCTCAACCCCATCGACCTGCGCGCCCGCGCCCGCCGGCTCGCCCGCCAGTGCGGCAAGCTCGGCCTCATCGTGATCGACTACCTGCAACTGATGAACGGCACGCGCGACACCGACAATCGCGCCACCGAACTGTCGGAAATCTCGCGCTCGGTCAAGGCGCTCGCCAAGGAACTGCACGTCCCCATCATCGCCCTGTCGCAGCTCAACCGCAGCCTGGAACAACGCCCCAACAAGCGCCCGGTCATGTCCGACCTGCGCGAATCCGGCGCCATCGAACAGGACGCCGACATCATCATGTTCATCTACCGCGACGAAGTCTACAATCCGGATTCGCCGGACAAGGGCACGGCGGAACTCATCATCGGCAAACACCGCAACGGCCCGACCGGCATGGTGCGCATGACCTTCCTGGGCGAATACACGCGCTTCGAGAATTTCGCCGGCGGCGGCTTCCAGTCCGTCGACTGATCCCGGCAACCCTTTTTTCCCCTTTTTTTACAATGGATTCCCCTCCCGCGCTTGCGGGGGGAGGGGAGTCCATCGGAAGAATTCGTCATTGCGAGCGCCTTCTCCCCCTCGTTATTGCGCGGACACTGTCCACGATATTCGCACACTCTCTGATTTCAGTGATTGCAAGGACGAATGAACAAATTCCTGGTGTCCGTGCGGAATAAACAATCCGTTTTTTATTCTATTTTTCCTCTTTGGATGCCGGTAAAGTGACTTCCCTTTCAAACCCATGAGGAATGTAGCCATGAAACGATCCACTTTTTTCCGCGCGCTGCTGGCGGGGAGCGCGGCGGCGCTGCTGTCGGCGGGAGCCTTGGCTGACCAGACGCTGCTCAACGTCTCCTATGATCCGACGCGCGAATTCTACCGGGTCTTCAACGACGAATTCGCCAAGCACTGGAAAGCGACGGCTGGCGAAAACGTGACGATCAAGCAGTCGCATGGCGGTTCGGGCAAGCAAGCGCGCTCGGTGATCGAGGGGCTGGAAGCCGATGTGGTGACGCTGGCGCTGGCCTACGACATCGACGAGATCGCCGAAACCTCCAAAAAGTTGCCGCCCGACTGGCAGAAGAAGTTCGCCGACAATAGCGCGCCGTATACTTCGACCATCGTTTTCCTGGTGAGGAAGGGCAATCCCAAGGGCATCAAGGACTGGAACGACCTGGTCAAACCCGGCATCGAAGTGATTACCCCCAATCCCAAGACTTCGGGCGGAGCGCGCTGGAATTATCTCGCCGCCTGGGCCTATGCGCTCAAGCACAACAACAACGACGAGGCGAAAGCGCGCGATTTCGTGACCCGCCTGTTCAAGCAGGTGCCGGTGCTCGATTCGGGGGCGCGCGGTTCGACCAATACCTTCGTGCAGCGCGGCATCGGCGATGTGCTGCTGGCGTGGGAGAACGAGGCGCTGTTGTCGATCAACGAACTGGGGCCGGACAAGTTCGAGATCATCGCGCCGTCGCTGTCCATCCTCGCCGAACCGCCGGTGGCCATCGTCGAGAGCGTGGCGAAGAAGCACGGCACGGAAAAGCTGGCGAAGGCTTATCTCGATTATCTATATTCGCCGGTCGGACAAAAACTCGCGGCCAGGCATTACTATCGCCCGCGCCATGCCGAACATGCCGACGCGGCCGACTTGGCGCGCTTCCAGAAAGTCGATCTGATCACCATCGACGGCGCCTTCGGCGGCTGGCAGAAAGCGCAGAAGCTGCATTTTTCCGATGGCGGCATTTTCGACCAGATTTATGTGCCGAGCGCCAAATAAGCCTGTGCCGCGCCACATGGCGTAATGCCTGGCGCATCGCCTCCAAGTCCCCTCCCCCTTCATCATTGCGAGGAGCGCAGCGACGCGGCAATCCAGTTCCTTTCATCCGGCGCGTGAGCGCCGCCGCCTGAAAAAGAGGGCAGGAGAAAATGGCACGCCCGTTCCTTTTCCGCCGCAGTGGAATATCAGCGATAGATACGGAAAAGCATGCGTTATGGTGAAGAAAGCATGCGTTATGGTCAGAAAAGCATGCTTTGCGGCCAGGAAAGCACGCTTTATGGCCAAGAAAGCATGCTTTCCAGTCAGGAAAGCGCGCTTTATGGCCAAGAAAGCACGCTTTACGGTCAGGAAAGCGCGCGATATAACACGCCCCCGCTTGGCGGGCGAGAGGGCGCCCGCAGGGCGGGAGAGGGCTTCGTGCCAAACGGCGCGCAGCGCCGCTGGATTTCTCTGCTCCCCGCTCCCGACGCCTGAATGCCAAAAGCCCGCGAGCCATGTGTGGCAAGCGGGCTTTCGAGGTGTGTGGGGAGTCTGACGCTGACCTACTTTCACGAGCGCAATGCT
>JAIRLA010000066.1 GCA_031259795.1 Azoarcus sp. | reverse complement strand
GGAGCGGAGACGGGGACGGAGGCGCAAGGGTTGCGCCGGTGTTCCCGGCGTTGGCGCTTGTTCAAATCCCAATTCAGCCGAAATTGCTTTCGTGCATTCCAGGAGAAGTTCGCGCGAGCGTTCGATGGCGCCGGAGGCTTGCATGATGGCGTCCGGGCCGGAAAGATTGGCGGCGGCGATGACGCGGCCTTGATGGTCGCGGATGGGAGCGGCAATGGCGGTGGAGTCGTCGGAACGGCTCACGGCCCAGCCGTTTTCCCGGTCGCCTTGCAGGACGGACAGGAGTTCGGGAAAGGTTTTCGGCGCGGGCGGCGGGTAGTCGTCGAGGCGGATGTCGCGGTAGAGGGCGTGCAGTTCGTCCCCGGAAAGGTCGGTGAGCAGGACGCGGCCCAGCGCCGAGCCGTGGCAGGGCAAGCGGCTGCCGATGGGGATGTTCACGGTGAGCCGCTGTTGCGCGAAGGCGCGGTAGATGTAGACGGCGTCGGTGTGTTCGCGGATGGCGAGGTGGCAGGAAAACGAAGTGCGGTCGCGCAGGGCGTTGAGCCAGGGCATGGCGATTTCGGTGATGTCGCGGCTCGCCAGCCAGATGAAACCGGCGGAGACGACGCGCGGGCCAAGTTCGAAAGTGGTCTTGGCGATCTTGCGCAAATAACCGCGCTCGGTCAGGGTTTGCATGATGCGATAGATCGTCGATTGCGTGAGGCCGAGACGCGCGGCGATTTCGGCCATCGACAGGGTGCGTTCGCTGGCGCTGAACATTTCGATGATGGACAGCCCCCGTTCCAGCGCGGGAACGCGATAGCTGTTTTCGGATTCGTTGTCTGTCGTTTTCATGGCTATGCCGGGAGAGCGCCGCCGCAATAAAAGCGACATTCTATTCCGGGGAAGCGCCGCTGGATGACCATCCCTCAATCACAGCCGCTTGCCGTTCCCTCCCCCGCTTGGCGGGCGAGAGGGCGCCCGAAGGGCGGGAGAGGGTTTCCAGCCATTCGGCGCGCAGCGCCGCTGATTAAAGAGGGGGTAGGGGAAGGAAGGGGACGCCTATCCGTGCCCCACCGCAAAGAAATCAGCGTCGCTGCGCTCCGCATGGAACGAAGCCCTCTCCCGGCCCTGGCGGGCCACCCTCCCCCGCAAGCGGGGGAGGGGAGTTCGTCGGAAGAACTCGTCATTGCAAGGCGTGCGGCGGCGTGACGCTCCCCCCGCCTCGTCATTGCAAGGCGCGCGACACCGTGGCGATCCACACTGCCGACTGGATGGCTACGCGGCGCGCGCGATGGCGGGGAATCAGACGGATTTCCCTGCGCCATCGCCGGTTTTTCCTTGGGTTTCGCCGTCGTTGGCGGGGGGATTGGCGTCCTGCGCGGCGATCCGGCGCGGATCGTCGGCGGCGGTTTCTCCGTCCTTGATGCCTTCCTTGAAGCCGCGCACCGCGCCGCCCAGATCCTGGCCGAGGTTGCGCAGTTTCTTGGTGCCGAAGATGAGGACGACGATCAGCAAGATGAGCAGCAGTTGCATTGGGCCGATTGCCATGGTTGTTCTCCTTGATGGTTGTGGTGGTCGCGCGCGAGGTCAGTCGCGCTTGACCATCGGACCGACCGGCTCGGGGCCGCCCAGGATGTGCAGGTGCAGGTGCGGCACTTCCTGTCCGCCGATCTCGCCGGTGTTGATGATGCAGCGAAAACCGCCGGCGCTGCCGTTTTCCGCCGCGAGTTTTTGCGCCACCGACAGCAGGCGTCCCAGGACCGGCTCGTCGGCGGCGCTCACTTCGGCGAGCGAGGCGATGTGTTGCTTGGGGATGACGAGGATGTGCGTGGGGCGCAAGGGGTGGATGTCGTGGAAGGCGTATACCAGATCATCCTCGTATACTTTCCGGGAAGGAATTTCGCCTGCCACGATCTTGCAGAAAATGCAGCTCATGGGGGTTCTCCAGAGTGGTCGTTGGGGGATTTCGCGGTTATTTTGCCTGCCGCGCCCGTTTTTCCGCAATGCCGGAGGTGCCTTCGCGCCGCGCCAGCTCCCGGCGCACATCTTCGATGGAAAGGCCATGGAAGGCGAGCAGCGTCATGACGTGGAAAAGCACGTCCGCCGCTTCGAAAACGATTTCGGTTGCCTGGCCGTCCTTGCTCGCCATGATGAGTTCGGCGACTTCCTCGCCGATTTTCTTCAGGATCGCGTCCGGCCCCCGGGCGAGGAGTTTCGCCGCGTAGGAGGTTTCCGGATCGGCGCCGCGGCGGGCGGCGAGCGTGGCGGAGAGCCGGTCGAGGATGTCGCCGGGGGGCGTTTCGGCATTCATTTGTGGGTCTTGTATATGTTTTCGGGAGGCTTGAGCACCGGATCGGCTTCTTCCCAGCCGCCGCCGGCGTAGCGCCGGAAAAAGCAACTGTGCCGCCCGGTGTGGCAGGCGATGCCGCCCGCCTGTTCGACGGTGAGCAGCAGCGCGTCGCTGTCGCAGTCGGTGCGGATGTCGAGCACTTTCTGGACGTGGCCCGATTCTTCGCCTTTGTGCCACAGGCGTCCGCGCGAGCGCGACCAGTAGACGGCCTCGCCCGTGGCCACGGTGCGCGCCAGCGCGGCGCGGTTCATCCACGCGAGCATCAGGACTTTGCCGGTCGAGGCTTCCTGGGCGATGACCGGCGCGAGACCGGCGGCATCCCAGCGGATGGCGTCGAGCCAGTCCGCCTCCGCCGCGCTCACAGCCGCACCTCGATGCCGCGCGCGCGCATCAATTCCTTGGCTTCGCGCACCGTGTGCTGGCCGAAGTGGAAGATGCTCGCCGCCAGTACCGCGTCGGCGCGGCCCGCGCTCACGCCGTCGGCCAGGTGTTCGAGCGTGCCCACGCCGCCGCTGGCGATCACCGGGATGTGCACGGCGTCGGCCACGGCGCGGGTGAGGGCGATGTCGAAGCCGCTGCGGGTGCCGTCGCGGTCCATGCTGGTCAGCAGGATTTCGCCCGCGCCGAGCGCTTCGACCCGCCGCGCCCAGGCGATGGCGTCCAGCCCCGCGCCCTTGCGCCCGCCATGGGTGAAGACTTCCCATTTGCCCGGCGCGCTCGCCTTGGCGTCGATGGCCACCACGATGCACTGGCTGCCGACCTTGCCGCTGGCCTCGCGCACGATTTCGGGATTGTCGACCGCCGCCGTGTTGATGCTCACCTTGTCGGCGCCGGCGTTGAGGAGCCGGCGCACGTCCGCGACGGTGCGCACGCCGCCGCCCACGGTGAGCGGGATGAAGACCTGTCCGGCCACTTGTTCGACGACATGGAGGATGATGTCGCGCGCGTCGGAACTGGCGGTGATGTCGAGGAAGGTGACTTCGTCCGCGCCCTGTTCATCGTAGCGGCGCGCGATTTCGACCGGGTCGCCGGCGTCGCGCAGGTCGACGAAGTTGGTGCCCTTGACCACGCGCCCGGCGTTGACGTCCAGGCAGGGGATGATGCGCTTGGCCAGCATCAACGCGCCCGCGCGGCGGCGAGTTCATCGGCGCGCGCCTGCCCGGCGGCGAACGCGAGCGTGCCTTCGTAGATCGCCCGCCCGGTGATGGCCGCGGTCACGCCTTCGTCCTCGATCGCGCACAGCGCCTCGATGTCGGCGAGGTTCGTCACGCCGCCGCTGGCGATCACCGGGATGCGCAGGGCGCGGGCCAGCCGCAGCGTGGCTTCGATATTGACGCCGGAGAGCATGCCGTCGCGGCCGATGTCGGTGTAGACCACCGCCTCCACGCCGTAATCCTCGCACTTTCGCGCCAGGTCGATGACATCGTGGCCGGTGATTTTCGACCAGCCATTGACGGCGACCTTGCCGTCGCGCGCGTCCAGCCCGACGATGATGTGGCCGGGGAAGGCGCTGCATGCGTCATGGAGCAGGCCGGGGTTCTTGACCGCGGCGGTGCCGATGATGACGTAGGAAATGCCTTCGTCGAGATATTTTTCGATGGTGTCGAGATCGCGGATGCCGCCGCCGAGTTGCACCGGGATGTCGTCGCCGACTTCGGCGATGATGGCGCGGATCGCCTTGCTATTGACGGGCTTGCCCGCGAACGCGCCGTTCAGGTCGACCAGGTGCAGGCGGCGCGCGCCCTGTTCGATCCAATGCCGCGCCATGTCGGCGGGCGCTTCCGAAAATACCGTGGCATCGTTCATTTCGCCCTGCTTGAGGCGAACGCAATGACCGTCCTTGAGATCAATGGCGGGGATGAGCAACATAATAACCGGGACAGGAATCGTGAGCGAGGGAGGAAACGGGCGTCGTGGTTCAGGGCGCCCAGTGGATGAAATTGGACAATAGACGCAGCCCGGCCTGGGCGCTTTTTTCGGGATGGAATTGAATGGCGAAAATATTAGTCCGCTCCACCGCGCTGGTAAAGCGTTCGCCATAGTCGGTTTCGGCGGCGACCAGGGCGGCGGCGGGACGCACATGATAGCTGTGTACAAAGTAGAAGCGCTCGCCATCGGGAATGCCTTCCCACAAGGGGTGCGGACGCCGCCGCCACACTTCGTTCCAGCCCATGTGCGGCACCTTGAGGCGGGCGCCGTCCGCGCCGGTCATGTCCGCGCCGAAACGCGCGACTTCGCCCGCGAAGATGCCCAGGCACGGCACGTCGCCCTCGTCGCTGTGGCCGAACAGCATCTGCAAACCGATGCAGATGCCCAGGAATGGTTTCGCCGCCGC
This sequence comes from Azoarcus sp., assembly GCA_031259795.1. Classification (GTDB taxonomy): domain Bacteria; phylum Pseudomonadota; class Gammaproteobacteria; order Burkholderiales; family Rhodocyclaceae; genus WRNU01. The sequence continues at coordinate 2,668 of JAIRLA010000066.1, read as the reverse complement.
CGCGTCGAGCACCGCCGGGCGCAGGCCGCGCCGGTCGAGTTCGCGCATGCAGTCGGGCATCGCCCCCTGGCCGGGAAACACTACCCGCCCGGCGGCGGCGACCCGCGCCGGATCGGCGGTGATTTCGACATCGAGATCCGGCGCGACGCGCTCGATCGCTTTCGCCACTGAACGCAAGTTGCCCATGCCGTAATCTATGATGGCCACGGAGGTCATCGCATATGCCCATCAAAAGGGAGAAAGGAAGCAAAGATGCCGGGGGCGCGGCGCAAAGTCCACTTCGGCGCGGGAACAGGCGCGCGAGACGGTGACTTATGTCGCGGAATGAATACAAGAATGGGCGCGAACAGGAAGAGTGCGGACCCGGACACATCCATCTCAAAGCACGCCCTTGGTCGAAGGCACCATGTCCGCGGCGCGGTCGTCGTACTCCGCGGCCATGCGCAGCGCGCGCCCGAACGCCTTGAATACGGTTTCGCACTGATGGTGGGCGTTGTCGCCGCGCAGATTGTCGATATGCAGCGTCACGCCGGCGTGGTTGACAAAGCCCTGGAAAAATTCGCGCGTCAGATCGACATCGAAACTGCCGACGCGCTCGCGGACGAAATCCACGAAATAGAACAACCCCGGCCGCCCGGAAAAATCGACCGCCACCCGCGAGAGGGACTCGTCGAGCGGCACATAGGCGTGACCATAGCGGCGTATGCCGCGTCTATCGCCCAGCGCGCGGGCGAACGCCTGTCCGAGCGCGATGCCGATATCCTCGACGGAATGATGATCGTCGATGTGGATATCGCCCTCGCAATGAATATCGAGGTCGATGAGACCGTGCCGCGCCACCTGGTCGAGCATGTGATCGAGAAAAGGGACGCCGGTGTCGATCCTGCCTTGCCCCGCGCCGTCGAGGTCGACGCGCGCCGAAATGCGGGTCTCGGCGGTATTGCGTGTAACGTTGGCCTGACGCATGGACGATCCGCGAAAGGAAAGGACACAGGGCGAGCATGATACCATTGCCCGCGCGCGGAATCGGGGGAACGCAACAAAACGTCCCGCCTTTCCTTCCGGCGTATCCGCCGTCACGGCTTTTTCGCGCATTGCGTTTCCCGGTATCTCTCATTCACGCATATTTCCCGCATGAGCCGTTTCTGGAGCGCCGCCACCCGCGGCCTGACCCCTTATGAGCCGGGCGAACAACCCGGAGTCGACAATCTCGTCAAACTCAATACCAACGAGAACCCTTACGGCCCTTCGCCCAGGGCGCTCGCCGCCATCCGCGCCGCCGCGAACGAGACATTGCGCCTCTACCCCGATCCGGACGCCGGGGCGCTCAAGGCCGCGCTTGCCGCCCATCACGGCGCGAGTCCGGCGCAAATCTTCGTCGGCAATGGTTCCGACGAAGTACTGGCGCATGCTTTCCTCGGCCTGCTCAAACACGAATCGCCGCTGTGGATGCCGGATGTCACCTACAGTTTCTACCCGGTCTATTGCGGTCTTTACGGCATTGCCTACCGCCGGATTCCGCTCGCCGCCGGTTTCACCCTGCGGGCCGAGGATTATTTCCCCCGCGCCGGCGAGCGCGCCGGGGCGATTGTCTTCCCCAACCCGAACGCGCCCACCGGACGCCTGCTGCCGCTTGCCGAAGTCGAGCGCATCGTCGCCGCCAATCCGGACGCCGTGGTATTGGTCGACGAAGCCTACATCGACTTCGCCAGCGCCGAAGCGAGCGCCGTCGCGCTCATTGGTCGCCATCCCAACCTGCTGACAGTACACACCTTCTCGAAAAGCCGCGCGCTCGCCGGATTGCGGGTCGGATACGCCATCGGCCATCCCGATCTGATCGCCGGACTGGAACGGGTCAAGAACTGCTTCAATTCCTATCCGCTCGACCGTCTGGCGCTTGCCGGCGCGCTTGCCTCGGTACAGGACGGCGATTGGTTCGAAGAAAGCCGCCGCAAGGTCGTGGCTTCCCGCGCAGCGCTGGCCGGGCAATTGCGGGCGCTCGGTTTCGAAGCGCCGCCCTCGGCGGCCAATTTCATTTTCGCCCGCCACCCCGCGCGCGACGGCGCGAAACTCGCCGCCGCCCTGCGCCAGCGCGCGATCATCGTGCGCCATTTCAACGCGCCGGGAATCGAACAATTCCTGCGCATCACGGTGGGAGACGACAAGCAATGCGCGGCGCTGATCGCGGCGCTGCGGGAAATCCTGCAAACGGACGAAGAGTCCATTCCGATAGGCCGGCCTTGAACCGCCGCGTGGATCGCCGCGTCGTCGCTGCGCGCCTCGCAATGACGAGTTCTTGCGATGGACGCCCCTCCCCCGCTTGCGGGGGAGGGTGGCCGAAGGCCGGGAGAGGGCTTCCAACCATCCGGCGCGCAGCGCCGCTGGATAAAAGAAGGCGGGGCCGGAGCGTCGAATTTTGCGTAATTGCAGGGCGGTAACCAGACACTGCACTGGTGTCTGGACATGACTTTTGGCGAGGATGCCAGCCTCGTTCGCCTGCGCAACGCCGCACAGAATTTCTCTTTCCTGCGCCGTCTTGCCTTGAATCTTCTCCGCGCCGACACCTCCCGTTCCATCAGCCTGCCCAGAAAACTCAAAACCGCTGCGTACAATCCGGATTATCTGGCTACCGCCCTGCAATTACGCAAAATTTGATGCTCCGGCCCTG
>JAIRLA010000056.1 GCA_031259795.1 Azoarcus sp. | reverse complement strand
TCATGGCCCGGGAAACCGGCGGGCTTACCGGGTCTTGAGCAGCCGGATTTCGCCTTCACCAAAGCGGCGGGGCGCGCGCGAGGCGGACTCGATGCCTTCCTCGTAGCGCAGTATCTGGTAATCGTCATATCCCGCGGCTTGGGCGACGCGGCGCGCATTGCGGCGGAAGATGTATTGGGCTTCCCCTTCGCCGCCGACATACAGGCGCTTCATGGTAAGTTGCATCTGGAAAACATCGTCGCTGACGCGAATGGTTTCAACGTCCCAATTCGGCGCGAGCGGATCGTAGATCACGTAGGCGATACCCAGCAAAATCAGCTCTGGTTTGACCGGCAGCAGGAGTTTGTAGACCGCGCCGGCAATGGCGACATCCTGTGCGAGTTCTCCGGCGGCCTTGGGATTTCGTGCGCTTTCCTGGATGCGCTCGGTCGTGGCGCAGGCGCAAAGCATGAAAAGCGCGCCGCCCGCCACGGCGAGAAAATGTAGCGCCCGTGGTTTGCGAAGAATATTTCGCATGTCTGATCGGAGCCGGCAATTGGAAGGGCGGGATCGGGCGCATGAATCAGCGCGGTGGCGCGCACTTGTTTTTCCTGTCCAGACCATGCCCGCGCCTCTTTGACCGTCCATGCGGGCACTATACGGAAAAATATGGACGGACTGGAAAGCGCCCCAATAATCCGGCGTGAAATTTGCCGCTGTGATTGATAAGTAAATATTTCCTGTCGCTGCCCGCCTTATCCTTCCGGCAATTGTTTTTCCCGACGGATCGTTTCAGGAATACCGGAGAGGACGAAAGACAGTTATCGTAACGGTCTCATCATCCCGTTTCCCTTTCCGGTGCGGGTTTGCAGGCAAGGCGACGGCAAGGCGCGAGACCGCGGACAGTGCGGGGCGGGCAAGGCCATGATCGCCCTGGTTGCGAAGCCGCTGCTTTCTGGACGCCATGCCTAGTCTTCGTTCCTTCCCGATGCCGTTGTCCGCCGTTTTCGCGCTTGCTCACGGCGCCATGTTGCCCGCCACGCTCGTCCACGCCTTGCGCTGGATGGCGAGGAGGGCGCGATGAAGCCGGACTGGCGCGGCGGCTACCATACCGCGCTGGCCTACCCGGCGTTCTTTCACCGCGAACTGACGCCCGCCTGGCTCGCCGCCACCGCCAGCGCGCTCGGCTACCGCGCCCCCGATCTCTCCGCGCCCTACACCTGGTGCGAACTGGGCTGCGGCCCCGGACTGGGGACGCTCATCACCGCCGCCGCCAACCCCGCCGGGCAATTCCACGCGGTGGATTTCGACCCGGCGGCCATCGGGCACGCCCGCGCCCTCGCCGATGAGGCCGCCATCGCCAACGCGCATTTCCTGCACGCCGGCTTCGCCGAACTGGCCGAAGCCGATGACACGGCATTGCCGCCGCTGGATTTCATCGTGCTGCACGGCGTGCTCTCCTGGATTTCGCCCGCCAACCGGCAAGCGGTGCTGCGCATCATCGAACGCCGGCTCAAGCCCGGCGGCATCGCCTGCCTCGCCTACATGAGCCAGCCCGGCGGCGCGCCGATGATGGCTTTGCAGCGGCTCCTGCGGCGCTGCGCCGACATTTCGGCGGACACGGCGGCGGGGCTCGAGCGCGGCGGCATGCTGCTGCGCGCGCTGCGCGACGGCGGCGCGGGGCAGTTCGCCGTGGTGCGGGGGCTCGGCCTCCAGATCGACCACATGGCGGCGCAGCCGCCCGGCTATCTCGCCCACGAATTCCTCGGCGCGCACTGGGAGCCGCTGCACGTGGCCGACGTGCTGGCGGCGCTGGCCGACATCGGCTGCGGCTTTCTCGGCAGCGCCACGCCGCAGGAGAACATCGACGCCGTGTCCATTCCGGCGCAATCGCTGCCCGTGATCGCCGCCATCGAAGACCCGGCGTTGCGCGAGACCGCCAAGGACATCGCCCGCAACCAGAGCCTGCGCCGCGATATTTACCAGCGCGCGCCGCGCCCGCTGGCCGCCGCCGAACACCGCGCCGCCCTGGAAGCCCTTTCTTTCGTCGCCCTGCCGGGCGCGCCCAAAAAAGGCGGTTTGCGCTTCGAGACGCGCGTCGGCCCGGTCGACGGCCCGGCGGCCATGTTCTCGCCGCTCCTCGCCGCGCTCGCCGACGGCAAGCCCCGCACCTTCCGCGAACTGATGACGCTGCCGGACTACGCCGGGCGTGGCGGTCTTCTGAACCAGGCCAGCCAGATGCTGCTCTGGGCCGGACATCTGCATCCCGTCTTGCCCGCGGCGGACGCCGCCCCGGCGCGGGCGCTCAACCGCGCGCTCTGGCGCAGAACCGCCGCCGGGCGCGAACACGACTACGGCTGGATCGCCGCATCCGCCATCGGCTCCGGCCTGCCCGCCAGCCGTGGCGCCATGCTCGCCGCGCACGCCCTGCAACAAAACCCCGCCCTGCAAGGCAAGGCGCTCTTCGATGCGGTCGCCGCCGCCTCATCCGGGGGCGAAGAAACCGACGCGGCGGCGCTCACCGCCTTCGAGCGCGAAACCCTGCCGGCCTGGCGGCGGCTGGGTGTGCTGTAGAAGCCGGGAGAGGGCGCCGGTTCTCTCCGACCGGCCCGGATTCGCTGCGCAAGGCCGCGATCGCCACGGGCGACGACGACCGCGCATCGCATCGCGCATCGGCGGCATCGGCCGCCTCCGGGGCGTGTTGCGCGAAAGGGAAGTGTTGCCCTCGAATCCGGTTCAGCGCGGCAAGATCTTCCACAGGGTTTCGAGCGGGGTTTCCTTGCCGTTGAGGTCCAGCGCGCCCTGGCGGAACTGCGCGTCGGCGCGCAGCGTCCCGTCCTTGTCCAGCAACAGGCCGGTCTCGGCCCAGTCGGCGATTTGCTGGTCGACCTGCTTCTTCACCAATTGCTGGATGTTTTCCTCGCTCGCCTCGCCATCTTCGAGATTGTCGGCCACGGTTTCATATGTCTGGGCGCTCAGCAGGCGAGCGGCCAGCGCGCGCGGCAGGCTCAGATGCAATTCGGCGTCGACGTCCGTCGGCGCGAACGGCGACTTTTCGAGATCGCCGCTGCCAACGTAGCCAAGACGGAAATCCAGCTTCGTTTCGCCTTCGGGCCAGCGGGCGAAGGCGTCCTTGATGAAGATGACCGGCTTGCGCTGCAACAGGATCGCCGCCTGTTCCTTCATCGTTTTGCCGTCCTGGGCGCGCACGCTCTTGGTGATGGCATCGAATGCCTTGGCATCGATGTTCTCGTAGGCAAGCGTCAAAGCGGCATTCTCGATGGTTTCCTTCGGTTCGCCATCGATGGCGATCTTGCCCGCGCTGAAGCGGATTTCCGTCTTCAGTAGTCCATCGCCATCGACATCCGCGTTCCCCTTGAATTCGAGGTTTTCCATATCGTAGGCCGCGCCCTCGCTGCTCGAACGGACCACCAACTGCTCCATACGCACGGACGAAGTACCGGAACCGACGAACTCATATCCATCCGGTTTGCTCATATCGCTCTTGAAGGTGATGCGGCCAAGCTGGAGCCTGTTGTTGTCATCCTTGACCATGGAAAACCCCGCGTACGTGATGTCCGCGTCCAGCCGGGTCAGGGCGGCATTCACGGCCAGCGTGCCATCGATCCCGCCCCAGGACACCTTGAACTCGTTGCCATCCTTGGTGGTTCCCTCGAACGCGGGCGAAAAGATGCGATTGCGCAAAGTGCCGCCCCAGCCGATGGAGGTGTCGATCGTCATCGGAGCTTTGCCCGCGAAGGGATCGCCGCCGAAGATTTCGTCGAGCTGCGTGGCGGAGTCCCCGGACAGGCGCAGCAGGGTATGGATGCGCGCGACCGAAGTCAGGGTCAAGAGCGGACCATGCGTGATTTCGTGTTCGAGAACCAAGGTGAGCGGCGCGAAAAAAGAAAACGCGGGGTGTTCCGCCGGGAAGGCCACCTCGGTGCGCGCCGTGGCCCCGAATACGCCGCGCTTGTATTCGAGCACGTTCACGGTAATGCCGTATTGATTTTCCCGGGCCGCCGCGTCGAGGAACGCCTGCTCCGCCTTGCTTCCCGTCCAGTAACTGGCGCCGACAAGCACCACCGCGGCCACGACCGCCACGCCCACCACCTTTGCCACACTGCTCATGAGTTCTCCCTCTTTCGCCCGGTTTGCGCGCGGAAATTCCGCAGCGCAGCACAAAGCGCCGATTCTGACACACACGCTGCCCAATCCACATCAACAGTCACGTTTTTCTTCTGTCGTTGCCGTAATTGTGTACTCCATGCAACAACTCCGCCGCCGTCCGCCATGAGCCATCCCGCTCAGCCCGCCGCCCGCAGCAGCCACGCCCACAGCGGCACAGTGAGCATGGAAGCGAGAATGCCGTATCCGACCAGCGCCGCCGCCAGTTGCGGCGCGAGATTATGGGCGATGGCGAGGACTCCGGCGGTAATCATCGATGGCATGGCCGCCTCCAGCACATTGGCGGCGAGCATGTCGCCCCGCATCCCCGCCAGCAACGATCCGCCGAACACCAGCGCCGGCAAGAGCGCGAGCTTGAGGACGAGCCCCACCGCGAGCGGCTTGATCTCCTCGGCGGGCATGCGAAAGCGCAGCGAGCATCCCACCGCCAGCATCACCAGCGGCAAGAGCGCGTCCGCCAGGCTCTCCAGGCCATGCCCGAGCCAGCCGGGCAAGGTCTCCGGCACGACCGTCAGCGCCAGGATCAACGCCACCGTCGGCGGAAAGCACAGGATGCGGCGCGCGATGGCGGCAAACGCTGGCCGCGCGCCGCCGCCGTAGCGGGCGCAGATATACATCCCCACCGTGCTCAGGATGAGGCCATTGCCGAACTGGTCATAGACCACCGCGTAGGCGACCGCCTGCTCGCCCGCCAGCGCCCGGATCATCGGATAACCGATGAACCCCGTATTGCCCAGCAGGACGCACAGCAACAGGGCCGCGTAAACATCGGGCCGCAAACGCAGGCGCTTGCCGATGAGCCACAGCATCCCCCAGGCCGCCAGCCCCAGGAGCCACGGCGTCGCCGCCAGCCCCGCCACCCGCCAGTCGAAACGCAGCCGGGGCAAATAAAGCAGGATGGCGGCGGGAAAGCACAAATAAAGGACGACCCGGTTCAGCACATCGGCGGCATTGTCCGGCAGCACCTTGAAACGGGCGAACGCGTATCCCACGGCGAACATGGAAAGGATCAGGACAAAAGCATCGACAGCCATGGCGCGCGGCGCATCCGGGAAAAAGGGCGGAACACATCATATTCGCTGCGTGCGCCCTTCGGCGGAAAACCCGCAAAAAACGCCGGGTTTACGTGTGGAAACAGCGCGTTTCTTTATGGTGGGGTATGGATGGGCGTTCCCTTCCTTCCCCCACCTCCTTTTTAATCAGCGTCGATGCGCTCCGCATGGCTGGAAGCCCTCTCCCGGCCTTCGGCCACCCTCTCGCCCGCCAAGCGGTGGAGGGAAGTTCCATCGCACGAAGGGAGTCCATCGGAAGAATTCGTCATTGCGAAAGCCCTTCCCCACCTCGCCATTGCGAAAGCCCCCACCTCGTCATTGCGAGGCGCGCAGCGACGTGGCAATCCAGCGCGTTCCACCCGGCGCGCAGCGCCGCCGATCAAAGGGTTTCCCTTGCCCCCCGCATAACGCCGGTCCACGATACCCGGTTCAAAGCACCTTCCCCGGATTCATCAGGCCGCGCGGGTCGAGGGTGTGTTTGATCGCCAGCATCAGGTCGAGTTCGACCGCGCTT
>JAIRLA010000036.1 GCA_031259795.1 Azoarcus sp. | reverse complement strand
CGAAGACGGCATTGAAAAGTACCTGGATTGGCTCTCTTCACACCCCGGTACCGGCGAGCGCATCCGGCGATTGCGGGAGAATCCGGAAAGCGCGGATCGTTGACGCGGTTTGCAATCGCCCCGCCGGTCAGCGCATGTCGAACAATTCCTGATGGAAATCGCCGAGGCTGAAACCGCGCCTGGCCAGATGAAAAGGGGGGAGGGAAGGGAACGCCTGTTCACGCTCCGCCGCAAAGAAAACAGCGTCGCTGCGCTCCCCCCACCATTGTGAAAGTCCCCCCAACCTCGTCATTGCGCAAGCCTTCCCCACCTCGTCATTGCGCAAGCCTTTCCCACCTCGTCATTGCGAGGAGCGCAGCGACGTGGAAATCCAGTTCCTTCTATCCGGCGCGCAGCGCCGCTGATTAAAAGGGGAGCGAAGGAAGGGAACGCCTGTTCACGCTCCACCGCAAAGAAATCAGCGTCGCTGCGCTCCGCATGGAACGAACTGGGTTGCCACGTCGATTCGCTCCTCGCAATGACGAGTGGGGCGACTTTCGTAATGGTGGGGGTGGGCGGCTTTCGTAATGGCGAGGGGGGAGGGGCGTAATGGCGAATTCTTCCGATGGATTCCCCTCCCCTCGCCAGGAGTCTGGTTTCGCCCGCGGTCTCGCGTCTTTTCTTCTCTGCGAAGCTGCATCAGTCGTTGAGTTCGATGTCCCAGCTCTCCAGCGTGGCGCCCAGCGTCTGATCCAGCATGGCCTGTGAATTGAGGTAGGCGATCAGCGAATTGATGCGGGCCGTTTCGGCGCTGCGCAAATCCGCTTCGTAGGAAAGCACTTCAAAGTTGCTGGAGAGGCCGACTCGCAGTTTTTCCCATTCGATTTCCAGTTTGCGGCGCGACAGGTCGCAGGCGCGCCGGGCGATTCCGTATTGTTGCCAGCGTGTATCGAGATCGCGCACGGCGTCGTTGACTTCGCGTTCGAGCGTCTGCTGTGCGTCGCTCAGGCGGATGTCCTGGTTCCTGGCGTTTACGCGGGCGTGCACTTCGGCCTGATGGCGGCTCAGATCGCCAAAGGGGATGTCGATCTTGATGCCGGCGCGGTTCTCCCAGCTATGGTCGGTGCGGTAGCCATTTTCGGAAGGGTAGCGGTCGCGGACCTGGCTGGCGCCGCCGATCAACGAAACGTCCCACTGGTTTTCGTTGCGGGCCACGGCAAGATTGATGGCGGCCTGTTCGACGGCGAGGCGCTGGATGAGGTAAGCCGGTTGCTGCCCGCGCGCGACGGCGAGCGCCTGTTCCTGGCTGACGCGGACATAACGGGCGGCAAGCGCGTCGGCGGCCCGGATTTGCGTGTCCAGATCGAGGGCGAGCAAGCGCAGCAATTTGAGCCGGGCGGCATCAAGCTGGTTGGCGGTCTCCAGGATCGCCGCTTCCTGGATGATGATGTCGGCCTCGGCCTGCACGATTTCGGTTTCGACCATGAAACCGCTGGCGATCAGGGTTTTGTTCATTTCCACCAGTTGGTGCGAGCGCGCCAGCGCATCGCGGGCGATCTTCGAGTGCTCCTGCGCGCGCAGCAGTTCGTGGTAAGCGGTGATGATCTGGGTGATGGTGTTCGAGACCGTGGCTTTGAGCTTCAGCCGGTTGACGCGTTCGGTCAGGTGCGCCATGCGCAGCGGCGCGGTGACCACATCGCGCCCGGCCCCGCGCAACAACGGCTGGACGATGGTGAAGGAAGCGCCATCGTTGCGGGTGTAGCCGCCATCGTTGGCCTGCGTCACCCGGTTGTTCCACGACAGGCTGAAGCGGGTGCCGTAATGGCTCAACAGCGTGGTTTCCGGCGTCACCTCGGTCTGGCTGTAGCGATCGTTCTGGTTCTGGGCGGCGATGTGGCGGCTCTTGACGACGATCTTGGGCGCGAAACGGTCTTCCGCGACTTTCAGGTCGAACTTTTGCGCGGTGCGTTCGAGATAAGCGCCATGGATGGCGCGATTGTTGCGCAGGCCGAGAAATATCGCGTCGTCCAGGGTCAGGTCGACGGATTGCCCGTCCAAGGGAATTTCCCTGCCGGGCATGCTGGGCCGGGAAGGCTCGGACAAGGCGGCGAGGGCCGGGGCGGCGGCCAGCAGGACGAGGCAGCAGGCGAGGCCGCGGAGGAGGGAACTCATCATCACGCTGTATGCCATGATTTTCGGAACAGGAAAGAAGGAAGCATTGAAACGCCCCGTTTCCGGAACGGAGAAGCGCGCGAGGGCGCTACGGATGCGCCCGTTTCCGCTCTATCCCGGTGCCTTCTCCGCGCCGGCAGATTACCAGTAAATATGATCTGTGGCGCTCATACCGTTCACTATGTACCACTTGCGGCATGCCCGCGCCAAGGGCGCGGCATGCATCCGGGCGCGCCCGCCGGGTCCGCCGCCGGCAAAAAGTTCTCGCCCCTCTTGAAATCCGCCGCGCCATCCCCAGCTTGAAAAGCTCGCACAGCACCTTGAGGATAGCCGCTCATGCCGCCCGATCAACCCAATCCGGTCAGCCAGGCCCAGCCTGTTCCGCCCAAGGACGCCGATCCCGCCGCCGCCTCGCCCTCTCCCGTCCCGGCAACGCCGGAAGCCGCGCTGGCGGCGCGCGCCGACGCCGGCGCGGACGCATACCCCGCCGAGGCGCGCGCTGACGAGGCCTATGCCGCCGAAACCGAAACATACGCCGATGCCGCCTGCCCCGATGCCTGGCAAATCGTTGAACCGCAGATCGACTTCTCCGCCGCGCTGGCCGAGGCCGAGGCAAAGGCCGCCGAACACTACAACGCTTGGCTGCGGGCAAGAGCCGAGACCGAGAACGTCCGCCGCCGCGCTCAGGAAGACGTCGCCAAGGCCGCGAAATTCGCCGCCGAAAAGTTCGCCGGCGCGATGCTGCCGGTCAAGGACAGCCTGGAGGCGGCGCTCGCCATCGAAAACCAGACGCTGGAAAAACTGCGCGAGGGGGTGGAACTAACCCTGCGGCAACTCGCCGCCGCCTTCGAGAGCGCGAATCTCGCCGAGGAAAACCCCCTCGGGCAGAAATTCGACCCCAACAGGCACCAGGCCATCGGCACGCTCGAAGCCGACGCCGAACCAAACACCGTCATTGAGGTGTTGCAGAAGGGGTACTTGCTGCACGAGCGCGTCATCCGTCCCGCAATGGTGATGGTTGCGAAGGCCAAAACTTGAAAGCGCGCCGCGCCGCCCCATATTCGTTCCAACGCCGGACCGCCGGAGGGTCCGCGCACAGATTTTCATCGACAAAGGAATAGACTCATGAGCAAGATCATCGGCATCGACCTGGGCACCACCAACAGTTGCGTCTCGATCATGGAAGGCGGCAAACCCAAGGTCATCGAAAATTCCGAGGGCGCGCGCACCACGCCGTCGGTAGTCGCCTACGCCGACGACGGCGAAATCCTGGTGGGCGCGCCCGCCAAGCGGCAGGCGGTCACCAACGCCAGGAACACCCTTTTCGCGGTCAAGCGCCTGATCGGGCGCCGCTTCGAGGAAAAGGAAGTGCAAAAGGACATCGACCTGATGCCCTTCAAGATCGTCAAGGCCGACAACGGCGACGCCTGGGTGGATGTGCGCGACAAGAAAATCGCCCCGCCGCAGGTCTCCGCCGAAGTACTGCGCAAGATGAAGAAGACCGCCGAAGACTATCTCGGCGAGGAAGTCACCGAAGCGGTCATCACCGTGCCCGCCTATTTCAACGACAGCCAGCGCCAAGCCACCAAGGACGCGGGCAAGATCGCCGGGCTGGAAGTGCGCCGCATCATCAACGAACCCACCGCGGCGGCGCTCGCCTTCGGCATGGACAAGAAGCCGGGCGACTCCAAGATCGCCGTCTACGACCTCGGCGGCGGCACCTTCGACATCTCCATCATCGAAATCGCCGACATCGACGGCGAACACCAGTTCGAGGTGCTCTCCACCAACGGCGACACCTTCCTCGGCGGCGAGGACTTCGACCAGCGCATCATCGACTACATCGTCACCGAATTCAAAAAAGACCAGGGCGTCGACCTCAAGAACGACGTGCTCGCCCTGCAACGCCTGAAGGAAGCCGCCGAAAAAGCCAAGATCGAGCTTTCTTCCGGCCAGCAGACCGAAATCAACCTGCCCTACATCACCGCGGACGCCAGCGGTCCGAAGCACCTCACGCTCAAGATCACGCGCGCCAAGTTCGAGGCGCTGGTCGAAGACCTGATCGAACGCTCCATCGAACCCTGCCGCGTCGCCCTCAAGGACGCCGGGCTGAAAGTCACCGACATCGACGACGTCATCCTCGTCGGCGGCCAGACCCGCATGCCCAAGGTGCAGGAAAAAGTCAAGGAGTTCTTCGCCAGGGAACCCCGGAAGGACGTCAACCCCGACGAAGCCGTCGCCGTCGGCGCCTCCATCCAGGGCGGCGTGCTGCAAGGCGACGTCAAGGACGTGCTCCTGCTCGATGTCACCCCGCTGTCGCTCGGCATCGAAACCGAAGGCGGCGTGATGACCAAGCTCATCCAGAAGAACACCACCATCCCGACCAAGGCGAGCCAGGTCTTCTCCACCGCCTCCGACAACCAATCGGCGGTAACCATCCACGTCCTGCAAGGCGAGCGTCCCCTGATCGCCGGCAACAAGAGCCTCGGCCAGTTCAACCTCACCGACATCCCGCCCGCGCCGCGCGGCATGCCGCAGATCGAAGTCACCTTCGACATCGACGCCAACGGCATCCTGCACGTCTCGGCCAGGGACAAGGCCACCGGCAAGGAAAACAAGATCACCATCAAGGCCAACTCCGGCCTGTCGGACGACGAAATCCAGCGCATGGTGCAGGATGCCGCCGCCCACGCCGAAGAAGACAAGAAAACGCACGAACTGGTGAGCGCCCGGAACGAATGCGACAACCTGATCCATGCCACCCGCAAAGCGCTCAACGATCACGGCGACAAACTCGGCGCCGACGAAAAGACCAAGATCGAAGAAGCGATCAAGGAGGCCGAAGAAGCGATCAAGAGCGACAACAAGGAGCGCATCGAAGCCAAAACCCTCGCGCTCGCCACGGTGAGCCAGAAGCTGGGCGAAGCCATGTATGCCCAGCAACAGGCGGGCGGGGCACAGACCTCCGGCGCGGGTGCGGACGCCAATAACGACAGGGCGGCCGAAGCCGACGTAGTCGACGCCGAATTCACCGAAGTGAAAAACAAGAACTGAAAGGAACGCGCCCTTTCCCTCTCTTTCGCCGCCATTTCTGGACAATGCCTTTTCCACGCCTCGCGGCACGGGGATGCTCGTCATCCCCGTTGTCCGTTAACCCCCCCGGAGAATTCCATGCGCCAACCACCGCCATCCGCCGCCGCGCCGCATCCGGCAATGGACCCGCCTCCTGACATGCGCGGCAAGCCGGAAAGCGCCCGGAAAAGCGAATTCCCCGCCGGAAAAACTTCCCTGAATGGCCAGGCGTTCGCCCGCGGGCGGGCGGCAAACACACCGGAATAAACCATGGCCAAGAAAGACTACTACGACATCCTCGGCATCAAACGCGACGCCAGCGAAGACGACATCAAAAAGGCTTATCGCAAACTGGCGATGAAATACCACCCGGACCGCAACCCGGACAACAAGAGCGCCGAGGAAAAATTCAAGGAGGCCAAGGAAGCCTACGAAGTGCTCTCCACCCCCCAGAAGCGCGAAGTCTACGACCGCTTCGGTCACGCTGGCGTCGAATCAATGGCCGCGGGCGGCGCGGGCGCGGGCGGAGGCGGTTTCAACAGCGGCTTCGAAAACTTCGACGACGCCTTCTCCGACATCTTCAGCAATCTGTTCAGCGGCGGCGGGCGCGGCCGGGGACGCTCCAACGTCTACCGCGGCGCGGACTTGCGCTACAACCTCGAAATCACCCTCGAAGAAGCGGCGCGCGGCGCAAACAAGACCATCCGCATCCCCACCATCGAAGAATGTCCCACCTGCCACGGCACCGGCGCCAAACCCGGCACGCAGGCCAAGACCTGCCCGAGCTGCGGCGGTTCCGGCCAGATCCGCATCCAGCAAGGCTTTTTCTCCCTCCAGCAACCCTGTCAACAATGCCACGGCAGCGGGCGCATCATTCCCGACCCCTGCCGCGACTGCGGCGGCGCGGGCCGGGTAAAACGGCAAAAGACCCTCGAAGTCAAAATCCCCGCCGGCATCGACGAAGGCATGCGCCTGCGCCACGTCGGCCATGGAGAGCCGGGCGTAAACGGCGGCCCTCCGGGCGACCTCTACGTCGAAATCCACATCCGCGCCCACACCGTATTCGAACGCGAGCACGACGACCTGCACTGCGAAATGCCGATCAGCTTCGCCACCGCCGCGCTTGGCGGCGAGATCGAAATTCCCACCCTCGAAGGCATGGCAAGACTGAGAATCCCGGCGGAAACACAAAGCGGCAAAGTATTCCGCCTGCGCAGCAAAGGCATCAAGAACGTGCGCAACCAGACCCGCGGCGACCTGATGTGCCACGTCGTCGTGGAAACGCCGGTCAACCTCACCGAGCGCCAGCGCGAACTGCTGCGCGAATTCGACGAAATCTCGTGCGGCAACGCCGACCGCCACAACCCCAAAGCCAAATCGTGGATGGACAAGGTCAAGGAGTTCTTCGGCACCTGAGCGCCCCCCCGCCGAGCGTTCCCGCGACACTTTGCCATGACAAAGCATGATTTTCTTGCCATAATGAATTTCCCTCCTGAATGGGAGACATTCGGCATGTACCCTGATGAGCTTTTTTTGGAACAGAACGCGCTTTATAAACCAGGAGATGAGGAGGGATCTGAACATGATCGAAATGGTGCATTTCATTGGTGGTTGCGCAGATCACCTGGTACGGTCGAATTGATGAATTTGGTTAGACTTGCGGCATTGGACCCTGATCCATTACTAGGGAATAGTGTGCGACAATATATCTATCAATCAAATTGTTTTGATAATGATGTCGCTGCGTTAGATCAGCTGCTATTTAGTCGACTATGAAAAATTTCCCTAGTCCCGTACCCGATTCGTATGATATTGTTGCATCCGGCAAAGCGCTGGATTGTGACAATGTGGATGTTTTAATCATGGCCGGTACTTCTTCTACAGATTCATTAGAATCGGTCGCGTGTCTCCGTAAGGCTATAGGCATATTGAATGGTAAAAAAAGAACGCCTGAAGAGGAGTACCTTTTAGGTTATGCTTGGTATCATTTGCCGAATAATATTGAGGGTATAGAAGAGAGAGATCAAATTGTCGAAATACAACTTAAAAAAGCATTAGAATTTGGAAAAAGAAACGCTAATTATCTATACGCAAAAGAACTTTTAGGCTGTCAATATTATGATATAGGACAATATGATGCGGCGCTTTCTCTTTTTTCAACATTCGAAAATGATACTTTTTCGAAGCATTACGATCAAAAATGGAAGGATATAAAAATAGCAGAATTGAAATTATGTTGTATTCTTCGACTTGGCCGGATTGCGGAAATTGAAGTAAATGTTAAATATCTTTACGATATTTTCGAGATGTCGATTGATGATGTAAGTATAAATAATGGACAGGACGCCGGGTTCTCGATTAACCTTGCTCATCCCTCTGAATTGATTGATACTTTAAAAGTACTCTTGGAAAGTGCTGGAAATGCCGCCACTCAGAATACGCTCGGTACGGGGGGTGCCGCGCAGGGTGGGCCTGTCAATCAAACTGCGTAACGTCCCATATCAGAGTGCAGCCGGAGGCACGCACTCTTCGCCAGACATCAACTGGAAACTTTGCAAAGCGGGTTTCCCAGAGAAGCCAATCCCATGAAATCCAACTGCCATAACACCGGCATCCTCGCGCAAGTGGGCGTGGAACTGGGCGAAATCGAGGCATTGCTTTTGCCCTGCACCCACACGTTGAGCGCGAAAGAGCGGCAAAAGCTTCCCAAGATGGGCGATAAGATTGCTGGCGGGCAATGAAGCCTACGAATTCGCGTTGGCGATCTACAACAGCGCCATGAACGCCGCCGCCCGGAATATCCCCGGCGTGAAAGTCGCCGAGCAAGACCTGAAGGAACGCTTCCCCGGCACAGAACGGAAACAAGCCGCTCCCGAACCGGCGGAGGAGTAATTCCGCGCTCTTCTCTTTTCCGGAAAGAGCAAGTTCCCCTTTCCGAACGGCGACCTCCGAGTTTCGGACAGCGATCTCGCTCTTCCGAATCGTCGTTGAGGGGCGCTTGTCGTCGTGATTCTTTGCGGTGGGGAGTGGACGGGCGTCCTGCTCCTTCCGCCCCTTTTCTTAGCAAGACGCTGCGCGGCCCGGCCCGGCGAACGAGCGGTCTGCGGGCGCTGCACCAAGTATGCGGCGGAATATGGCTCGACGCTCGGGCAATGCTGCCGCGAAGGGAAATCGAACGAAATCACGGCCATCGAGGCGTTGCTTCTCACCTTGGCGCTAACGATCGATGCCATGTCGGGGGAAATGCGTTCACCACCCCAATTCGCGCAGCCAGCCGCCCTCCCCTGCTTCCAGCGCCACCCTGATATATGGCGCCAGATCCGGCAGGCTGTCGCGCGCGAACCAGTCGAGCGCGCTGCATTTGTCCGGTTCGCACAGGCGGGGCTCGCCCTGCCAGTCGCGGGCGCGCAGGAAGAAGTCGATGCGGTTGCTGTCCGAGCGGCGGTGTATCACGCCAAGCCAGCCAAGATCGGCGGGCGCCAGGCGCAGGCCGGTTTCTTCTTCCAGTTCCCGCGCCGCCGCCCGGCGGAGGGATTCGCCTTCTTCGACGTGCCCGCCCGGCAGGCTGAACAGCCCGTCGAAGAATCCGGTGCCGGCGCGGCGCAGGAGCAGGATGCGCCCTTGCCGTTCGCACAGGATGTGTACGCCAGTGGGAATGCCCGCGCGTCCAGTCATTGTTTTTCGCTCCGTTTCGTTTCAGTGTTTGCCGGTATTGTTCAGTGTTTGCCGGTGCTGCCGAAGCCGCCCGCGCCGCGCGCACTGGCGACGAAGTCGTCGACGACGTTGAAGGCGGCCCGCACGACCGGCACGATCACCAGTTGGGCAATGCGCTCCAGCGGCGCAATGGTGAAAGTCTCACCGCCGCGATTCCACACGGAGACCATGATCTGCCCTTGGTAGTCCGAGTCGATCAACCCGACGAGGTTGCCGAGCACGATGCCGTGCTTGTGTCCGAGTCCGGAACGCGGCAGCACGATGGCCGCCAGTCCGGGATCGGCGAGATGGATGGCGATGCCGCTGGGGATCAGCGCCGTCTGGCCCGGGGACAGGGCCAGCGCTTCGTCGAGGCAGGCGCGCAAGTCCAGTCCGGCGGAACCGGCGGTGGCATAGGCGGGCGGCTGCGCGCGCAGGCGGGGGTCGAGCAGTTTGATGTCGATGTGTTGCATGTCTTGTATTTTCCGGTTGTTCCTGATTGTTGGCGATTTTCCCGCCTCAGCCCGCGGGCAGCAGGCGGGCGAGGTGTTCGACGATCTGGCGCGCGACGAGCGCCTTGGGGGCGCGCGGCAACGGATGGCGGCCAGCGTCGTCGTAGATGACCACGGTGTTGTCGTCCCCGCCCACGCTATCGGCGAGCAGGTTGCCGACCAGCATGGGCAGGCGCTTGGCGCGGCGCTTGTTTTCGGCGTAGGCGTCCAGTTCCTGGCTTTCGGCGGCGAAGCCGACGCAAAACGGCGCATCGGGCCGCGCCGCGACTTCGGCGAGGATGTCCGGATTGGGAACGAGTTCGAGCCGCATGGGCTGGCCCGATTTCTTGAGTTTGTGCCCGGCGGTCTGCGCCGGACGGTAGTCGGCGACCGCCGCCACGGCGATGAACACGTCGGCGCCGGGCAGGACGGCGAGGACTTCGTCGCGCATGCGCAGGGCGCTGGCCGCCTCGATCCGCCGTACGCCGGCGGGCGCGGGCAGCGCCACCGGCCCGCTGACCAGCACGGTTTCGGCGCCGCTGCGCGCGCAGGCCGCCGCGATGGCGTAACCCATCTTGCCGGAGCTGGAATTGGTGATGCCGCGCACCGGGTCGATGGCCTCGAACGTCGGCCCGGCGGTCACTACCACCTTGCGTCCGGCCAGCAGCCGGGGAGTGAAGAAGGCCAGCAGCGCCTCGCACAGCGCTCCGGGCTCCAGCATCCGCCCCGGCCCGGTTTCGCCGCACGCCTGCCCGCCCTCGTCCGGGCCGAGAATGATGACGCCGTCGGCGCGCAGCGTCGCCACGTTACGTTGCGTGGCCGGGTTTTCCCACATCTGCCGGTTCATTGCCGGGGCGAGGAAGAGCGGACAGTCGCGCGCCAGGCACAGCGCGGTGAGCAGATCGTCCGCCCGGCCATGGGCGAGGCGGGCGATGATGTCGGCGCTCGCGGGCGCGACGAGGATGGCATCGGCGCCGCGCCCGAGGGCGATGTGCGGCATGCCGTTTTCCGCGCTCCCGTCCCAGAGCGATGTCCACACGCGATGGCCCGACAGGGCCTGGAAAGTCAGCGCGGACACGAAGCGCGCCCCGGCTTCGGTCAGGGCCACATGGACATCCGCGCCCATCCGCCCCAATTCGCGCGCGAGCGCGGCGGCCTTGTACGCCGCGATGCCGCCGCTCACGCCCAGCACGATCTTGCGCCCGCGCAGACAACCGATGATGTGTATATAATTCTCCATCATTTCTCCTGAACTCACTGTCATGGCAATCACCGACTGGCCCGCAGACGAACGTCCGCGCGAAAAACTCCTCGCCCACGGCCCCCAGACCCTGAGCAATGCCGAACTGCTCGCCTTGTTCCTGCGCGTCGGCACGCGCGGGCAGAGCGCCGTGGATCTCGCCCGTAGCCTGCTCGAACGTTTCGGCGCGCTCAACCGGCTGTGCAACGCCTCCGCCGCCGAATTCGCGGCGGTGCCCGGCATGGGGCTGGCGAAGTATGCCCAACTCCAAGCGGTGATGGAACTGGCCCGCCGCGCGCTGGCCGAACGCCTGGACGAGGGCAACCTGTTCGATTCGCCCGCGGCGGCGCGCGACTGGCTGCAACTGCGCCTCGCCCACCTTCCCCACGAAGTTTTCTGCGTCCTGCTGCTCGACGCCCGCCACCGCCTGATCGAAGCCGCCGATCTCTTCCGCGGCACTCTGACCCAGACCAGCGTCTATCCGCGCGAAGTCGTCAAGCTCGCCCTCGCCCGCAACGCCGCCGCCGTCATCCTCGCCCACAATCACCCTTCCGGCGCGCCCGAACCGAGCCAGGCCGACAAGCTGCTCACGCACGACATGCGCGCCGCGCTCGCGCTGATCGACATCAAGGTGCTCGACCACCTCATCATCCCCGCGGGCGGCGAGCCTTTCTCGTTCGCGGAGCACGGGTTGCTGTGACGGGGGGCAGGTATCAGGGATCAGGTTCCATGGACTTGAACCGGCGCCCGGCGAAGCGAGGGAAGTATAGTAAAAACCTGTTCCAATAGGCCCGCCTTGAACCGCCGCATGGATTCTGAGTGATGACTTGTTTTTGGGCGGCTTTCACGATAGACTTTCACGTTTTCCAGAAATCCAGTCATCTTTCAGGAGCGTTTCCATGGCCCGCGTCTGTCAAGTCACCGGCAAGGCACCGATGGTGGGATACAACATCTCCCACGCCCACAACAAAACCAAGCGCCGTTTCCTTCCCAACCTGCAAAACCGCCGTTTCTGGAGCGAAGCCGAAAACCGCTGGATTCGCCTGCGCGTCAGCAACGCCGCCCTGCGCACCATCGACAAGAAAGGGATCGACGCCGTCGTCGCCGAACTTCGCGCCCGCGGCGAGAAGATCTGACCCCGGCAACCACTCATCCAGCTCATCCAGCAAACGGAGACCACCATGGCCAAAGGCGCCCGCGAAAAGATCAAGCTCGAATCGACCGCCGGTACGGGGCACTTCTACACCACCTCGAAGAACAAGCGCACCACGCCCGAAAAGCTCGAATTCAACAAGTACGACCCCGTCGCCCGCAAGCACGTGCCGTACAAGGAAATCAAGCTGAAATAAGCCCGGGCCGCGCGGCTCCGCGCAAGCAACTCCTGCAAAGGCGAACCCCGGTTCGCCTTTTTCTGTTTTTCGCCGCGCCGCCGATGCGCTATGCTCGTCACTTTCCGGCGCGTTGCCGGAAAAACATCGCAACGAAAGGAGCATTGCCATGCCGCGTGATTTTTCCGAAGTCTACCTGTACGACTTTGAAGACCTGAAAGAAGGCCAGACCGCCTCCATTGCCCGCACCGTCTCCGAAGCCGACATCTTCGCCTTCGCCGGCGTCTCCGGCGACACCAACCCGGTGCACGTCGACGAAGAATTCGCCGCCAGCACCATGTTCAAGGGCCGCATCGCCCATGGCATGCTCTCGGCGGCCTACATCTCGACCGTGCTCGGCACCAAGCTCCCCGGCCCCGGCGCGATCTATCTCTCGCAGACGGTGAAATTCAAGGCCCCGGTGCGCATCGGCGATACCGTCGTCGCCCGCGCCACCGTCACCGCGCTCGATCCCGCGAAGCGCCGTGTGACACTCTCCACCGTGTGCACAGTGGGCGAGACCGAAGTCACCACCGGCGAAGCGCAGATTCTGCTGCCCAAACGCTGACCCGCCATGCTCCGCCCGGCTCTCCCGCCGGGCGGAACGTCCAGCGGCGAATTCGGCGGTTTCAAATCTGGAACCGCCGTTCGCCCGCCCGATATCGCCGATTGTCCTGTACGACGGCCAGCCCGGATTTCATCATACGGCTTCACGATCAGGGTAATGATCGCGCCGCCCGGCCTTGCCAGCGCCGGACCTCACGGAAGTCCCGTGACGCGCCGCGAAGCTTTCGTCATTGCGGGGCGCGTAGCGGCGCGGATATCGCTTTCGGGCGCGGGCAGCCCGATCACGCATATCCACGGGTATAATCCGCCGATGCGTCCCGCCCCGTTCAGCGCCATTCTCGCTTCGACCTGCCGGAATCGCCGCCGGCATTTCGTTTGGCTGCTCATGCTGGCGCTGTGTCTGCAATTGCTGGCCGCCGGGATCGCCCGCGTTCACGCGCTCCAGTCACTGGATGCAGACGGGATTTTCGCGGCGGAAATCTGCCATGGCCTCGCGGACGACGGCGAGCGCCCGGGGTCTCAAACAAACGGCGCGCATTGCCCGTTCTGCCGTCTCGATCACACGGGCATCGCGTTGCCCGCGCCGGTCGCGCTCACCTTTCCGTTTCCCGAACCCGCCGCGCTCTTTCTTCCGGCGGCGGACGCCGCTCTCCGGCCGTGCGCGCCGGATTCGCGCCACGCGCCCACGCGCGCGCCGCCTTTTCCGCTCGCCTGATACCCCGTTCCCGGCGCTGATACACCTTCCGCTTCCGCCCGCGCGCGAGCGGGGGATGTTCGTGCCAGCGCCTCCCCTTCACGCCGCGGCGGCCAGCGTCCGCTCATGGTTCGCCGGTATCGGCGCGGCCATTTGCTGGAAAACTTTCCCATGAATCAATTCTGCTTCGCCTCGCGCATCGCAACGCGGCGCCTGAAATTCGTCTTCCTCTTGTCCATCCTTTTCCCCGCCGCCTTGCCCGCGCAAACGCCGCCCGGACGCCACGACGGCCGCGCGGCGCACGAACCCCGCCAAGAAATGGAACCCGCGCTTCTTGCCCCCATCGTCATCACCGCGCCCGCCATGGACGCGCCGCTGGAAGTCCGCTTCGACCCGAAAGCGCCACAGCAGCCCTTGCCCCCCAACGACGGCGCGAGCTTCCTGAAAACCATCCCCGGCATGAGCGTCATCCGCAAGGGCGGCACTGGCGGCGACCCGGTGTTTCGCGGCATGGCGGCTTCGCGCCTCAATATCCTCCTCGACGGCGAACAAGTCCTGGGCGGTTGCGGCGGGCGCATGGACCCGCCCACCGCCTACATTTTCCCGGACGCCTTCGACAGCGTGACGCTCACCAAAGGGCCGCAGAGCGTGCTGCACGGCCCCGGCGCTTCGGCGGGCACGGTGCGCTTCGAACGCGCTCCTCTCCATTTCGCGGCCCCCGGCTGGCAGGCCAGCGCCGCCGCCACCGGCGCGAGTTTCGGGCGGCACGACATTTTCCTGGACGCGAAAGGAGGATCGCCGTCCGGCCACGCGCGGGGCATCATCACCCACGCCCGCTCCGGGGATTACGAAGACGGCGGCGGCAAAACCGTCCATTCCCGCTACGAACGCCACAGCGCCACGGCCATCCTGGGCTGGACGCCGGACGAGCATACCCGCCTGCAATTTTCCGCCGCGCGCAGCGACGCCGAGGCGGCCTATGCCGATCGCGGCATGGACGGCAGCCGGTTCGCGCGGGAAAACTTCGATCTGATGTTCGAAAAATCGACCACCGGCGGCCTGCTCGACAAGGTGGAGGCGCGGGTCTATTACAACTACATCGACCACGTGATGGACAATTACAGCCTGCGCCGCCCCACCGGCATGGCGATGGCGAGCAATCCCGACCGCCGGAGCAGCGGCGGACGCTTTGCCCTGACCCTCTCCCCGCGCGAACGCCTGAACTGGGCGCTGGGCATCGACCAGCAGGGCAACCGGCATACGGGCAGGAGCGGCGGCAGGAACGGCGCGGCCAATGATTACCGCGGCCAGAAGCGCGTGGAGGACGCGCGCTTCCGCCAGTACGGCATTTTTTCCGAATTCGATTGGGCATTCGCGGAAAAGGATCGCCTGGTCGCGGGTCTGCGGGAGGATCGCTGGCGGGCAAAAGACAGCCGCCAGCAGTTCAACTTGGGAAGCGGCATGATGCCCGCCTACCGCGCCAATCCCACCGCGAACGCAACGCGGACGGAACATCTCCATGGCGGCTTCGTCCGCTACGAGCATGACTTTCTTGCCGGTACGGCCTACATCGGGTTGGGGCACAGCGAGCGCGCCCCCGACTTCTGGGAACTCATCGGCAAGGAAGCGGCGGGACAGGACAATACAATGAGCCTTTCCGTCTTCGATACCCTGAAGCCGGAAAAAACCACCCAGATCGACGCCGGTTTCACCTGGAAACGCGGCCCCTTGCGGGGCTTCGTCTCGGCCTTCTACAGCAAGGTCGACGATTACATTCTGATCCAGAGCAACTACGCGAAACCCGGACTGACGATGGGCGGCGCGCGCGCCGTCACCATCGCGCGCAACATCGACGCCGCCACCCGGGGCGGCGAAGCGGGCATCGACTACCGCTTTTCACCCCACTGGAAGGGCATGGCGAGCCTCGCCTGGGTGCGCGGCGAAAATCGCACGGATCACCACGCCCTCGGACAGATGCCGCCGCTCGAAGGCCGCCTGGTTCTTGATTGGGAGTCCGGCCCCTGGTCGGCGGGCGCGCTCTGGCGCCTCGTCGCCCGGCAAAACCGCGTTGCCCTGAACGAAGGCAACATCGTCGGCCAGGATCAGGGCAAGACCGCCGGTTTCGGCGTTTTCTCGGTAAACGCCGGCTATCGCTGGAAAAAGACAGCCCGTATCGCCCTCGGTGTGGACAACCTTTTCAACAAGACCTACGCCGAAGCCATCAGCAAGAGCGGCGCGCTCGTCCAAGGCTATGAGCAGACCGCCCGCGTCAACGAACCGGGCCGCACGCTGTGGGTCAGGACACAAATCGCACTGGATTGATACGGACGGGCTTGTCGCATCCCGGGACCGGGGATCGGATTCAGGCAACACAGCCGCGCTCCCCGGGGTTGCCGCCCTCTCCCGCTTGCGGGGGAGGGGAACCCATCGGGGAAACTCGTCATTGCGAAAACCGCCCTCCTTCTCGTCATTGCGAGGCGCGCATCGACGCGGCAATCCATGCGGCGGTTCAACCTTCCGAAGCGCCCCGGCGACTTGCGAGGCCGTCTGGATTGCCGCAGGCCTGCGGCCCTCGCAATGACGGGGCGGGGGGCTTTCGTAATGACGAAGGGAGGAAAGGTTTCCGTAACGACGAGGTGGCGGGAGGCTTTTGTACTTTCTGGTCCTTGACTCCCGATCCCCGATCCCTGACACAACCCCGCCACGCTCTTGAGCCTTTCCGCGCGCCAATGGATAATACTTGGTTTCATTCCGGCCTTCGCCATGAGTTACCTCTTCGTCATCCTCGGCGCCGTTCTCGTCAATAATGTCGTTTTCGTCCGCATTCTCGGGCTGTGCCCGTTCATGGGCGTATCGAAAAAGCGCGACACCGCCATCGGCATGGGCCTGGCGACGACGTTCGTCCTCACCCTGGCTTCGGGGACGAGTTATCTCATCGACCATTACCTGCTGACGCCCTTCGATCTCGCCTATCTGCGCACGTTGGCGTTCATCGTCGTGATCGCGGCCATTGTCCAGCTCACCGAACTGGTGATCCACAAGACCAGCCCGCTGCTGCAACAGGTCCTCGGCATCTACTTGCCGCTGATTACCACCAACTGCGCCGTGCTCGGCGTACCGTTGCTGAACGCCAACCTCGGCCATGGCTTGCTCGAATCGTTGCTGTTCGGATTCGGCTCGGCGCTCGGTTTCACTTTTGCCCTGATCCTGTTCGCCGGCATCCGCGAACGCCTCGAAGGCGCCGATGTGCCGCTGCCGTTCCGGGGCGTGCCCATTGCCATGATGACCGCCGGTTTCATGAGCCTCGCTTTCATGGGGTTCGCCGGGCTGGACCGTTTCCATTGACGCCCCGCCGCCGCGTCCCGCGCCCGGTCTCTCCCGCTTGAATGGCCCCATGCTCCCGCCGATACTCACCGCCCTTCTCATCATGACCGGAATTGCTCTCGCCCTTGGCGCGGCGCTCGGCTACGCCGCCGTCCATTTCAAGGTCGAAGGCAATCCCCTGGTCGAACAGATCGACGCCATCCTGCCCCAGACTCAGTGCGGCCAGTGCGGCTACCCCGGCTGCAAGCCTTACGCCGAGGCGATCGCCAGCGGCGAAGCCGAAACCAATCTGTGCACGCCGGGCGGGGACGATGGCGCGCGCACGCTCGCCGAACTGCTCGGGCGCGAATTCAAGCCGCTCGCCGCCGGCGCGGTCGTCGAAAAGCCCAAGGCGGTGGCCCTGATCGACGAAGCAAGCTGCATCGGCTGCACGCTGTGCATCCAGGCTTGCCCCGTCGATGCCATCGTCGGCGCGGCCAGGCAAATGCATACCGTGGTGAGCAAGCTGTGCACCGGCTGCGAACTGTGCCTGCCGCCCTGCCCGGTCGATTGCATCGCCCTGGTGGAAGAGCCGCGCACGCCGCAGAATTGGAAATGGAAATATCCCGCGACCGGACTCAGGGTGGTGGCATGATCGCGCGCCTGTTCAGTTTTCGGGGCGGGATCAGGCCCGATTCCCACAAGAAGGAATCTTCCGGCGCGCCGATCCGGCCCGTGCCGCTGCCCGCGCGCCTGGTCGTGCCACTGATCCAGAGCAGCCGGGGCGGCGCGCGCCCCATCGTCACCGTGGGCGACAAGGTGCTGAAAGGGCAATGCATCGGCGAAGCCGAAGGCAAGACCGGCACGGCCATCCACGCGCCGACTTCGGGGACGGTGAGCGAAATCGGCCGTTATCCAATGGCGCATCCGTCCGGGCTGGAATCCCCCGCCATCGTCATCACGCCGGACGGCGAGGAGCGCTGGATCGCCCATGAGCCGCTCGATCTCGCCACGGCGAGCCGCGATGAACTCATCCTCCGCATCCAGGCCAGCGGCATCGTCGGCATGGGCGGGGCGACGTTCCCCAGCCACATCAAGATCGGCAAGGACAGTACGATCGAAACGCTGGTCATCAACGGCGCCGAGTGCGAACCGTGGATCACCTGCGACGATCGCCTGATGCGCGAGCGCGCCGCCGACGTCGTGCGCGGCGCGATGATCCTGCGCCGGCTCAACGGCGCGCGCCGCGTGCTGGTCGGCATCGAAGACAACAAACCCGAAGCCATCGCCGCCATGAGCGCCGCCGCGCGCGCGCGCATGGACACGGAGGACGCGGACGGCGGCGCCCGCATCGACATCGTCACCGTGCCCACGCGCTACCCGGCGGGCGGCGAAAGACAACTCGTCCGCGTCCTCACCGGCATCGAAATTCCGGCCAACCGGATCGCGGGCGATTTCGGCGTCCAGTGTTTCAACGCCGGTACCGCGCACGCGGTATGCCGCGCCCTCGTCCATGGCGAAGCGATGGTCGCGCGCATCGTCACCGTCACCGGCGATGTCGAACGTCCGGGCAATTACGAAGTGCCGCTCGGCTTTCCCGTGGCCGACCTGCTCGCGCTGTGCGGCGTCAGGCCCGGCGTCGACCGCGTCCTGATGGGCGGGCCGATGATGGGCTTCACCCTGCCGAAGCTCGACGCCCCCATCACCAAGGGCAGCAATTGCATCATCGCCGCCTCGCCCGGACTGTTCCCCCCCGCGCCTCCCGAGCAGCCCTGCATCCGCTGCGGCCGTTGCGCGCGCGCCTGCCCCGCCGGGATACAACCGTTCGATCTGTACTGGTTCAGCCGTTCCAGGAATTTCGACAAGGCCGGGGAATACCACATCTTCGATTGCATCGAATGCGGCTGCTGCGCCTACGTCTGCCCGGCCCACATCCCGCTGGTCGACTACTTCCGTTTCGCCAAGAGCGAAATCCGCGCCCGCGACGAAGAACGGCGGGCCGCCAGCCAGGCGCGGGCGCGCTTTGAATTCCACACCTTCCGCCTCGAACGCGAAAAGGCCGAGAAAGCCGCGCGCCTGGCGGCCAAGGCCGCCGAAACCCGCGCCAGCCTCTCCGCCGCCGCCAAGGCCGACGCCGCGGAGCAAAACGTCGCCCCGCCCCCGCCCAAGCCGCCCACCTGATCCCGACATGACTTCCCCCCACATCCGCCAACCCGCCAGCGTGCAGCGCGTGATGCTGACCGTCCTGCTCGCCCTCGCGCCCGGCATCGCCGCCTACGTCTGGCAGATTGGCGCGGGCATCCTCGTCAATCTCGCCATTGCCACCGCCGCCGCGCTCGCCGCCGAAGCGCTCGTGCTCAAACTGCGCGCCCGCCCCGTGGCGCTCACCGTCACCGACGGCTCCGCCGTCGTCACCGCCTGGCTGATGGTGCTCGCCTTCCCCTCCATCGTGCCGTGGTGGCTCACGGTACTGGGCGCGCTGTTCGCCATCGTCGCGGCCAAGCACCTGTACGGCGGCATCGGGCAAAATCCCTTCAATCCGGCAATGGCCGCCTATTGCGCGATGATCGTGGCCTACCCGGCGCTGATGTCGCAATGGCCCGCCGCCGGGCAGGGCGACTTCGCCGCCCAACTGCAACTGATCCTCGGCGGCAGCCGCGAAGTCGACGCCGTCACCGGCGCGACCGCGCTCGACACCCTGCGCACGGGGCTGCGCAACCATGCCGACGTTAATACAATTCTCGCCACCGGCGCCTTCGGCTTCGTCGGCGGACGCGGCTGGGAATGGATCGCGGCGGGCTATCTCGCCGGCGGGCTTTTCCTGATCGCCACCCGCAGCATCGACTGGCGCTTGCCGCTCGGCTTCATCGCCGGCATGGGGGGAACCGCCTGCCTGTTCTGGCTCGCCGCGCCGGAGCGCTTCGCCTCGCCGCTCTTCCACCTCGCCAGCGGCGGCGCCATGCTGGCGAGCTTCTTCATCGTCACCGACCCGGTCACGGCAGCCTCCACGCCGCGCGGCAAACTCATCTTCGCCGCCGGCGCCGGCATCATCGCCTGGTTCGTCCGGGTCTTCGGCGCCTATCCGGAAGGCATCGCCTTCGCCGTGCTGCTGATGAACATCTGCGTACCACTGATCGACCACAAAACGCAGCCCGCGGCCTTCGGCCAGCGCACACGCCCATGAGCCTCCCTCCTTCCGCCCCCGGCCCGGCCCTCCCGCCCGGCGACGCTCCCGCCGCCCTCCCTTCCCCGGCCATTCCCGCGCGCCAATCCCCGGCGCTGCGCGGCGCACTGCGCGCCGCCTTTGGCCTGGCGGCCTTCACCCTGGTCTTTACCGCCCTCATGGCCTTCACCCACGAAATTACCCGGGAGCGCATCCGCGCCGCGGTCGCTAGGCAACAAATGCGCCTCATCGACGAAGTCCTGCCGCGCGCGCACTACGACAACGCCCTCCTGGCCGACATGATCGACGCGGGCAGCGGCAGCGGCGGCGCCGTTGGCCGCATCTGGCGCGCCCGGCGCGGCGGCGAACCCGTGGCGCTGGTGTTCGAGACCTTCGCCCGTGACGGCTACGGCGGGCGCATCGAACTCATCGCCGCCCTCGACACCCGCCAAGGCCAGGTGCGCGGCGTGCGCGTCTCCGCGCACCGCGAAACCCCCGGCCTGGGCGACTACATCGACCCGGCCAAGGACCGCGACAAGGAACACCCCTGGATCGCCCAATTCTCCGGCGTGGACGCCGGGCTGCCCGGCGCGCGCTGGGCGGTGCGCAAAGACGGCGGCGACTTCGACTACCGCACCGGCGCCACAGTGAGCGCCCGCGCCGTGACGCGCGCGCTCGGCCACGGCCTGGCCTGGGTCAACGCCCGCCAGGACGTCCTTTTCGCCGCCCCGGCGGGCGCGCGGCCCGGCGCGGACGGACAAACCGTGGAGCCTGTTTCACGATGAACCTCCAGCACCTCAAGGAAAGCGCCCGCAACGGCCTGTGGCGGCAAAATCCCGGCCTCGCCCAGATCCTCGGCCTGTGCCCGATCCTCGCCATCAGCACCAGCATGGTCAACGCCGTCAGCCTCGGCATCGCCACCGTCCTGGCAATGGCCCTGTCGAACCTGGCGGTCGCCGGCCTGCGCCGCTGGATCGCCTACGAAATCCGCATCCCCGTCTTCATCCTCATCATCGCCGCCCTGGTCACCGTGCTCGACCTCGCCTTCAACGCCTTCCTGCACAGCCTCTACTTGGTACTCGGCATCTTCATTCCCCTCATCACCACCAACTGCATCGTCCTCGCCCGCGCCGAAGCCTACGCCGCCAAGAACAGCGTCCTGGACTCCACCCTGGACGGCATCATGATGGGGCTGGGGCTGGTCTGGGTGCTGGCGCTCCTCGGCGCACTGCGCGAACTGATCGGCAGCGGCACGCTGTTTTCCGGCATCGACATGATCTTCCCCGGCCTCGCGCCGCTCAACGTCCTGGGCGACGGCTACCCCGGCTTCCTGTTCATCCTCCTGCCGCCGGGCGCCTTCTTCACCCTCGGCATCCTGATCGCGGGCTACAACGCCATCAACACCCGGCGCGCCGCCCGCGCCAACCAACAGCCCCCCGCACCCGCCGCACCCGCGCCCGCATCGGCGCCCTGATGAGCGATCAACGCCGCTGCGCTCCGAATGCTTGCCCTCCACGCCCCGATCCTCTCCCTTCTGTCATAGGCATCTGCACACCCCGAAATTCGGTTACATTCCGTCGGTATGAGACATCGCGTAGATTCCGGCTTGATGTTGTCCGTCGCCTACACGGTCAGGCGCCACGAGGTTTACCGCATTATTTCGGCAAGGAAAGCAGATGCAAGCGAACGACGAAAATATGGTCAGCTCTTCCCTGGATGCTGACAACCCGCCCGCCCTGACGGCGGAACTGAAGGCCAAGATCGAAGCCTTGCGGGCCATGCCGGACGAGGCGATCGACCATTCCGACGCGCCGCCGATCGGCGACACTTTCCGGCTTGCGGCAAACCGTCCGGCCGGCGGCAAGAAGCAGGTCACGCTTCGCATCGACGAGGACGTGCTCCAGTATTTCAGGGAAACGGGAAGCCGCTACCAGAGCCGCATCAATTCCGTGCTGCGGGCCTATGTCGACGCGCATGTGCGGCATGGCGCGAAATAGTCATGGGAAAGGCGTTGCGGGCGTCCTTGATATCGCACTGTCCGGCATCAAGGCGGCGGGGTTTGCGCGCGCGGGCGGCGTCGCCCCCAGGCGCGGGCTTCGGCCTTCAGGGCCTTGAAGCGGACGGGGTCATGCGTTCTCAGATAGTTCGCAATGGCCCAGTCGTCGTGTCTGGCGCGTAAAAGGTCGATCCGCTCGACATAGGCCAGGCGCAACAGTTCCTGTACGGGCCACGGGATCGGGGCGCCGTGCTCATAGCGCGAGCCGGCGCTTTGCATCACGCCGACCTTCGACCAGAACTGCTTCTGGTTCAGTCTCGCCTTGACGCGGAGTTGCCGGATCTCGCCGGGAAAAAACATTGTCACGAACCGTCTCCATGAGATGAACACTGTAAATATGATTTTACAGACTGTCCGCCGGGTGGCGACACGCGCCCTACAGATATTTCTTGAAACTCCCCGCCACGAGATCGACGGCGAGGCAGAGCAAGACCGCGGCAATCCACGCGGCGGTTCAGGGCGGGCCTAGCGGAATAGGCTCTTGTTCTTGCCGTCATCGAAGCTTGCCAGGATGCCGCGCAGGATGGCGACTTCTTCTTTTTCCAGGCGCGCGCGGCCAAACAGG
>JAIRLA010000247.1 GCA_031259795.1 Azoarcus sp. | reverse complement strand
GGCCGGGGCCGGCTCGTTCCGAGCCAATGTCCCGGCCAGTTGTTGCCATTGTTCGCTGTCGACCGGCCACAGGTAGGCGGTGGCAACGGCAGGCTTTGCGGGGGAATGTGGCTTGGCCTTTGCCGCTGTGGCGGAGGAAGGCGCAAGAGCAGGCAAGGCGGATTCCGGCGTCGGGGCAGGCGGCGAAACACGCGGTGACTTCGCCAATTCCCGGTGGCGCGGCGTTAATAAACCTTCTTCCGATTGGCGCAGGCGGGCGGGATTCGCCCCGGTTTGCGGCGCACCGGGTGCGGCGCGGATTCGGGTCGGCGGCGCGGCGGAAATTCGTCTGTTCGCTTCCGCCACGGCTGGCGGTAGCGGCGCGTCATCGGCCATGGCGACGGGCGCGGAGGACGGTGACTCCGATTCTGTATGGACGTGATCCGTGGAATCCGCGAACAGTCCGGGGATGGGCGGGGCGGGCCAATAGTGGTGTGCCGCCAGCCCGGCCAGCAACGCGACAGTGAAACTCGCGCCGAAGGCCAACCCTGGTTTCCACCAGACGCGCCGGGATGTGGATGGCGGGCGCGCCGCGTTGCGGGGCGTTTGCCGCGCCCAGGTTTCGCGCAGCCATGCTTCAGTTTCCGCCGCCACCGGCGCGCCGAGGACTTCCTCGACGCTGGCCTCGCGCGCCAGCGCGGCGCGAAGCGCCTGCCGTCTTGGTTCCTGCGCGCGCTCCAGCGCTTGCGCTTCCTG
Source organism: Azoarcus sp. (assembly GCA_031259795.1). Lineage (GTDB taxonomy): Bacteria > Pseudomonadota > Gammaproteobacteria > Burkholderiales > Rhodocyclaceae > WRNU01. Next base: position 4,838 of record JAIRLA010000247.1, on the reverse strand, counting down.
TAGTACGGCATCATGCAGGCGCGCGGGAGGTTCAAAAACACAAACGCCGCCATCGGCTTCCCGCCCGGCGCGGCGCTCATCTTCGATGGCGTGCGCGGCCCGATGCATCCAGGCCGCCATATGCGCGGGCGCATCGAACAATGGCGCGGCCCTGAGCACGGCGCTCAGACGGTCTTCCCCGGCGATGAAACGCTCCGCCGTGTTCATTCGGCCTGCTCCAGTTCGCGGCGCAAATGCGCGAACGCATAGCGCAGGCGGCTTTTCACCGTCTCGAATCCCGCATCGACCAAAGCGGCGATCTCTTCCAGCGTCAATTCGCTGAAAAAGCGCAGCACCACGACTTCGCGCTGCAATACCGGCAGATTCATGAGCGCCCGGTGGACGCGGTGCAGGTTCTGCTGCAAGCCCAATTCCGCTTCCGGGGTCAGATCGTCATCGGGAATGTATTCCTCGCTGCCGTCGAGCGCTTCGTGCCGGGCGTAAATGCTTTTGCGGGCATCGAGCAGGGTATTGCGCGCGATCTGATAAAGAAAAGTGCGGAAAGCGGCGCTCGGCTGGTAATTTGCGCAACGCATCAGTTTGAGCCATGTTTTCTGGCAGATGTCTTCCGCCTCGTCGCGGTCGCCCTGGCAACTCCAGGCGATGAAATTGAACAGGGCGCGATTGTGGCGGCGGAAAAGTTCGGCGACCGGCTCGGCGACGATACCTTGCGCAATCAGCGTCATCAGGTCTTCGTCGGGGAGATCGCCGATCCGGGGCGGGCGGGCTTGTGCATTCATCGCGGCAGTATAACCGCGCCGCGTGGAGGCGGAGCCGCCGTCTCCGCTTCGTTTCCGCCTCCTTTTTTCTTGCGGGACGGCGCCCGCGTCACTCCTTCTTTTGTTCCGGCGCGGCCTGGCTGGCCGCCAGCGTTTCCGCCAGTTTGATCAGCCTGATCAGTTCGGCGCGGTAGCCGTATTCGTCGCCGCCCGCCTTGCCTTTCTGGCTGGCGGCGCTGAAATCCGCCGCCAGCGCGCGCGCGTCCTCATAGCGCCATGAAGCCAGATTCGCCGTGCCGCGCAGCAATTGCCCGAATCCGGCCACCGCCGCCGCAAGGCGGAAGTCGTCGTCGGCATTTTTGAATGGTTTCAGCGCGGAATGGAAAACCGGGTATTCGATCTGGGTGCTTTCATCGCCGTCCGGTTTTTTGTAGCGCAGTTTGATGAAGGCGAGTTCGTTCTTTTTCTCTTTTCCGCTGGCGGCGGGCGCGGCTTTTTCCGGCTGGTAGCGCAGGGGTTCGATGGCGCCCTTTTCCCCGGCCAGGGTCAATTCATAAAGCGCCGTGACCGTATGGCCCGCGCCGATGTCGCCCGCGTCAACCTTGTCGTTCTTGAAATCCTCGCGCCGCAGCATGCGGTTCTCGTAGCCGATCAGGCGATATTCCCGCACCCATTCCGGATTGAATTCGACTTGTATCTTGACATCCTTGGCAATCGTCGCCAATGTCGAAGTCATTTCGTTGACCAGCACCTTTTCGCCTTCCATCAGCGAGTCGATGTACGAATAGGCGCCATTGCCCGCGTCGGCCAATTGTTCCATCATGTGTTCGTTGTAATTGCCCGTCCCGAAACCCAGGGTGGTGAAGGAGACGCCGGACTTGCGTTTTTCTGTAATCATCTGTTTCAGTCGATCGAAGTTGGTGACGCCGACGTTGAAATCGCCATCGGTCGCCAGCAGGATGCGGTTGATGCCGCTCCGGATGAAGTTTTCCCGCGCCTGCTGGTACGCCAGTTCGATGCCCGCCGCGCCCGCCGTGCTGCCGCCCGCCTGGAGCCGGTCGATCGCGCCGATGATTTTTTCCTGCTCGCCGCCGGAAGCGCCGGACAATACGACCGCGGTCGAACCCGCGTAAGTGACGAGCGAAACCTTGTCTTGCTTGCGCAATTGCCGGGCCAGCAACTTCAGCGACGCTTGCAGGAGCGGCAATTTGTCCTGCGAGTGCATCGAACCGGAGACATCGACCAGGAAGACGAGATTGGCCGGCGGCAGGGTTTGCTTGGCGATGTCCTGCCCCTTGAGCGCCACCCGCAGCAACACCCGGCTGGCGTTCCACGGCGCGGGAGCGAGCGCCGTATGCACCGCGAACGGTTTGCCATCCTTCGGCAGCGCGTAATGGTAGGGGAAATAATTGATCATTTCCTCGACGCGCACCGCATCGGGCGGCGGCAATTGCCCGTGCGTCAGCATCCGGCGCACGTTGGCGTAACTGCCGGTATCGACATCGACCGAGAACGTCGACACCGGCTCTTCCGCCACGAGCTTCACCGGGTTGTCGCTGGTCTTGCCGTAGCGTTCGCGGTTGGTTTCGACATGGGGCGGATAGACGCGGTCTGCGATGAGCAGCTGCGGCGGCGCGGCGCTCCTATGCGCCATTGCTGGCGCCGACTCCGCCTTAATCTGCAATCGTGCCAACTCCTTGTCTCTCATAGTTAGCATCTGCGCCGAAGGCGACGGCGCCTCCATGACCGGCGCTGCCATCGAAGCCTCTTGTTGCAGATTGGCTTCAGGCTTTCCGGAATCCGCGCTCACAACGACATCGTTCTCAGGGGGTGAAAGCGCGGCGCTTTTCTCTGGACTGGAATTGGAACATGCGGCCAGCAGCAGCATGGACAGCAGAATGGAACAAACTTGCGGACGGGCGGGATGTTTCATGATGACTCCTCGGGAAAAAACGAAAAAGTGAAGGAATGTATTCCTGAAACGAGCCGGGATGGCGAACGGGGTTGAACTTTCGCAAAAAATCGCCGGCGGACGAGCGGCGGCCCATGCCGCCGTCGTCTACAATCGCGCCGATGAACACCCCGCCTTCCCGCGATGCCGGCGGCTCCCCGCTCGGCAAATCAGTCGACTACCGCGACACTTACGCTCCCGAATTGCTGTTCCCGATCGCGCGCCAGGGCAAGCGCGACGAGATCGGGGTGCACGGAGACGCCTTGCCCTTCATCGGCGAGGATCTGTGGAATGCCTATGAGTTGTCGTGGCTCGACGCGCGCGGCAAGCCGGTCGTGGCGCTGGCGCGCTTCCGGACGCCGGCCTCGAGTCCGAACCTGATCGAGTCGAAATCGCTCAAGCTCTATCTCAACTCCTTCAACCAGGAGCGGATGCCCGGCGCGGAAGCGGTGCGCGGCGCCATTGCCCGCGACCTGTCGGCAGCCGCGGGCGCGGCGGTGGCGGTGGAAGTCATGCCGCTCGCCGGGCGTCCGCAACGTGGTTTTGCCCATCCCGGCGGCGTCTGTCTCGACGATCTCGACATCGACATCGAGCGCTACCGGCCTTGTCCGGATTACCTGCGCGCGGCGGGCGAAACGGTGAGCGAGACGCTCCATTCGCATCTCCTGAAATCCAATTGCCCCGTTACCGGCCAACCCGATTGGGGCATGCTGGCCGTGCGTTACACCGGCCCGGCCATCGACCGCGCCGGTCTGCTGCGCTACATTGTCTCCTTTCGCCAGCACGATGAATTCCACGAACAATGCGTCGAGCGGGCCTTCTGCGACATTCTCGCGCGCTGCAAACCGGCGGCGCTGGCGGTGTGGGCGCGATACACGCGGCGCGGCGGGTTGGACATCAATCCTTTCCGGGCCACGCCGGGGGCGGACGATGGCCAGTGGCGCGGCGGCGGCGGTGAAATCCGCCAATGACCCGTCATCCGCCCGGCGAACTCCCGGCGGCGGGAGAGATGGGGATGATGTGAAACGACAATCCGGATCGCGTATGATCCGTGCCGTTCGAACATGTTTTTTCGAGTACAAAGGAGCCATGCATGAGTATCACATATTATCAACTGGCCGTTTCCGGCAACATCCGCGCCCTGGACAATCTCGCGCGCCTGCTCGACAAGGCGGCGGAATACGCCGCCGCCAACAAGATCGAGGAAAGCGCCCTGCTCGATGCGCGCCTGTTCCCGGACATGTTTCCGCTGATCCGCCAAATCCGCATGGTCTGCGACATGAGCCGCTTTGCCGCGGCGTGGCTCACCGGAAAGGAAGCGCCGGAATTCGATGACGACGAAACCGGGTTTGCCGGCCTGAAAGCGCGCATCGCCAGTTCGATTGCGTATCTGCAAACTTTCAGGGAAGGCGATTTCGCGGACAGCGCCGGGCGGGAAGTGCGCCTGCCATGGAATCCGGCCAGGGCGTATCGCGGCGAGGTATTCCTGTTGCAGCACTCGATTCCCAATATCTATTTTCACCTGACGACGGCTTATGATTTGCTGCGCCATAACGGCGTGCCCATCGGCAAGGCGGATTACCTCGGCCCGATCGACTGATTGGCGGAATCCTTTTTCTCTTGCCAGCCGTCATCTGGGCGGACGCGCCGGCTGGGAAACGGCGCGGGCGTGCTACGAAACCCTGCGCCGCGAGGGCCGCCTGCCGGTGAGCGTCGAAATCATCCAAGGGCGCACCAGGGAAACCGCGCCCGGCGCGCCGCAGCCCGATGGCCGCGCCGTCGTCCGCCTGCATCCCCCCGCGCGCCGCCCTGCTGGATAACGCCGCGCCCCGCCGATGGGTTCCTTTGCGGTGGGGCGTGGTCGAACGCTCCATTCCTTCTCCCCCTTTTAGAACCTATTCCAGTAGACCCGTTGCCCGCCAAGTAATAATGCCACAAGCAAAATGCAACATCGCCATGAACGTCTCTGGAAGCTTCTCCCAGCGAACAAGTATCCGGCGAAAGCGGTTCATCCAGCCATGCGTGCGTTCGACCACCCAGCGCCGCGCCTTGAATCCGGCTTCCTCCTTGATGGCTTTGGCCTCCTCGCCGCGCGTGCGCAGATGCGCGGTAAAGCCAAACTCCTGGAC
>JAIRLA010000293.1 GCA_031259795.1 Azoarcus sp. | reverse complement strand
CTTCGTCATTACGAAGCCCCCCCACCCTCGTCAGTGCGAGGAGTGGAAGGTTTTAGCGATGGCGAATTCCTCTGATGGTTTCCCTTCGTGCGATGAAACTTCCCTCCCCCGCTTGCGGGGGAGGGTGGCCGAAGGCCGGGAGAGGGTTTCGTTCCATGCGGAGCGAAGCGACGCTGTTTTCTTTGGCGGTGGGGCGTGGACAGGCGTCTCGTTTCTTCTTCTCCTTCTCCCTTTTTATCCAGCGGCGCTGCGCGCCGGATGATACGAACTGGATTGCCACGTCGCTGCGCTCCTCGCAATGACGAGGTGGGGGGCTTTTGCGATGACGAGGTTGAGGGGGCTTTCGCAATGACGGGCGGCTTGTCCGCTTTCCTTCGCGGGGAATTCAGTATTCCTGGCTGTCCGCCCACATGTCCTGGGTGAAGTGCAGGACGCGGTTGCGGCCCGCTTCCTTGGCGTGGTAGAGCGCCACGTCGGCGAATTTGACTGCTTGCCAGAAGGTGGTGCTGTCGCCGGGGAAGTCGGCGACGCCGATGGAGATGGTTTTTTGCAGGACGATGCCGCCATGGACGATCTGCATGAGTTCCACCGCCGCGCGGATTTTTTCCGCCACGTTCATGGCGTCGTCGATGGCGGTTTCGTGCAGGATGACGAGGAATTCTTCGCCGCCGTAGCGGATGACGATGTCCGAGGATCTGACCGTGGTCTTGATGACGGTCGCCAGGGCTTTCAGGACGGCGTCGCCGGCGTCGTGCCCATAGGTGTCGTTGACCATCTTGAAGTGGTCCAGATCCAGCATCAGGATGCCCGCGTGCGTTTGTTTGCGGCGCACGCTGGCGGTGAGGGCGTCGACGTATTCTTCCAGGAAGCGCCGGTTGCTGAGTCCGGTCATGGGGTCGCGCAGGGAGGATTCGCGCAGGGTTTCCATCAGCCGGCGTACTTCCAGTACCGGGGCGGTGTCGTGCAGGTAGACCTGGATGTAGGGGAGCGCCGCGAGGACGTTCTCCCTGTCCGTTTCCTTGATGACCAGTTGTACGATGCTGCCCACGGTGCCGGATTTGAGGATGGGGAAGCACAGGTGGTAGCGCGGGTCGTCGTCGCCATCGCCGCCGCCGTCCTGGCCGCCGGGGATGCGCTTGAAGTTGTAGCAGATGTCCGGCAGGGTGACGCCGTTGATGAGGTGCGCGGTGTGGAAGGCGCGGCAGCCTGTCGGGTCGGTGAGGATTTTCTGGTTGCACCAGGAGCAGGTGGTACAGGGGTCTCCGTCGATGAGTATCGGGCGGAGTTCGGCATTGTCATTGGAAACCTCGTAAATGGAGAATTCTCCCCGTCCCTGGAAGAAACGGTTGCTGATGGTGGAAATCAGGCGGCGGTAGACATCTATCTTGGCGTCGTCTTCTTCTATCGCGATCTTGTATTGGGAAACCTGTGTCATGTTTTCCACCATGTCGATGGTGGCGAGCAGCAGATTCTCGCCGGGCGCTTGTTTGCGGACGATAAGCTGGGAAATGTAGCCGTATATTTTATTCAGACCGGTATCGAGGAATTTGAGCAGGCGATTCATGTCGCTGGCGATCTGGCCGATTTCGTCGTTGGTCTTTTTTTCCACGAGGTTGTTGAAATTGCCGTCGATGGCGTCCTGTACCGCGTGTTCGATGGCGCTGGCGGTATCCGATATTGGCCGCAGCAGGTAGTAGAGGAGAACGAAGAGTATGAATACGGAGACGACGACGACGCCGACGATGCTCGCCACGGTCATCAGTCCGTTGTGACGCATGGCGGTGATGGACATGGTCATCGTCACCGCGCCCAGAACGTCTCCGGGGCTGGCCGCGTGGCATTGCAGGCAGTTGGGGCTGCCTTCGTTGTTGGCGGTGTAGGGGATCGTTCCCCGGAAGATCATTTCGCCGTTGTTTTCGGTGACCTCGAAAAGCGAGGCGCCGGTCTTGAGGACGTTTCTTTCTATTTCGTCGGGCAGGTATTCGCCTTTGCGGTTCGAGCCGAACTGTTGGTCTACCAGCGGCGAGCGCACGACGCGGGCGGTCTTGAGATTTTGTACTTCCGCGAGGCGGAGCAGGAAATTCTGCCGCTGGTCGATCACGCCGGTAATCATGGCTTCGGTGAGATGCACCCGGGCAATCTCCGCCGCCGTGCGCAGGTGCTCGGTGGCGGTATTTATGGAGAATTGGCGGAAGGCATATAGGCTGATCGCGGTCAGCACCGATACCAGAACCGCCGAAATGGCGACAAAAAACAAGGAAACCTTGAAGTTAAGAGTTTTCCCGGAATCAAAAGACATGTCTTGCTCCATATTTCCGGTGACGCCATGGTATGTATGCCGTTATTATGAATGAAAAGTCTCTGGGGGAGGAAGACTCGAATGGCGTTTCGGTCGGTTTGAGCCGGATTTTGCACATTCGCGGGAGAAAGGGAAGGGCTAAAGCCGCAAAGGCAGGACGATCAGGAATTTGAAGTCGTGCTCGTCCTGGAACAGGTTCTTGAATCCTTCCCAACTGGGTTGGCGGGTGTGGTTGTCGTAATGGGTGTAGTGGAGGCTGATCCGGGCGCCCTTGAGCGCGCCGGAAGGCGCGAGGTAGGCGAGGTCGAATGACCAGGCGGATTCGCGCAGGGTTTGCCGCACGCCGTATGCCTCGCCGCCGCGCGCCTGTACTGCGGAAAGAGTGGCGGTGAAGCCGGGGATGGGCAGGAGGTCGTCGAGACCGCGCCCGAGGCTGAGGAAAAGCGCGCTTTCGCGGTGGTGGTTCCAGTCGGAGCGGTTGTCCCACCAAGGGTCGTAAGCGCCGTTGGCGCCGCCGTAAGCGCCGGAGAGGCGGTAAACAAAGTATCCCAGGTGGCCAGAGGCGCGGTTCGGGGCGCGGGTATGGAGGAATTCCGCCTTGACCGTCCAGGACGCCAGGCCGGCGCTCCAGGCGAAATAATGTTGCCAGGCGCGCCCTCCCGCGTAATAGCCGGCATCGTGGCCGCGCACGCGGTCGCTGGCGGCGTAGAGCTGGTAGCTCAGGCTGGTCGAGGCGGACGGGCTGTGTTGCCGCCGCCATTTGAGCTTGAGGTGGGCGTTGCGCAGGTAGTCGCGCGCTTCGCCCACGGCGATTTCCACCGAGGCCGCGCCTGTTTCGTAGCGCAGTCCCAGTGAGAGGACGCCGTCGACGCGATCCTCGCCGTTGGCGGCGCGGAAATGGTAGATGTCGCGGTACCAGGGGGCCTTGTAGGCGTTGGCCCAGGCGGCGGCGAAGACGAGTTTGTCCTGACCGCGGCGGATTTCGCCGCCGCCTTCCGCGCCGCGCCAGGTGCCGGGCATGAGCGACCAGTTGACGCCGAGTACGCCGGGGCCGCTCGGCTGGAAATAGCCGAATTTGCCCCACCATGCGCCGTGGCCGCCGTCGTGGCGCAGTTTGAGGTGGGCGCGATAGAGCGAGACGCCGTTTCTCGCGTGGCGGCGGCTCCAGTCCGCCGACCATGGGTCGCGCCAGGGGAAGAAATTGATTTCGTGATCCGGGGCGCCCGTGTTTTCCAGGTCGGCGGCGGCGAAGACGCCGAGGTCGACGCCAAGCGCGCCGGCGGCGAAGGGCGAATTGAAGTCGACTTTGGCCTGTACGGAACGGTGGTGCAGATTGACGGCGTAACGATCTTCGTCGATCCGGTAGCGCTCGCGGTGGCGCTGGAAATACATCAGGTCTCCGGAAAACGCGGATGCGAGCCAGCCATTCGGGGCATCGTCCGCCGCCGCGCGCGATGCCGGAAGGACGAGGGCGATGGCGATAGCGAAAAGAATGCCCGGAGCGCGCATGTCGTTTCAGGAATGAACACTGTCCTGGATGGGGGGCGTGGGGGGCGATTCCAGCACGCCGTTCTTGTCCAGCGTATAGGCGAGCGTTTTGGCGGGAGAAAGGGGCGGGCTGAAGAAATAGCCTTGGAAGACATGGCAGCCGAGTTTCAGCAATACTTCTATTTGCTCGGGGTTTTCCACGAATTCGACGACGATCCTGATATTGAGCGCTTGGCACAATTCGACGATGGTGGCAATGATTTCCGCGCATACTCTGCTGCTGGCCACGTCCTTGGAGAGCGCCTTGTCGATTTTCAGGATATTGACCGGGAAATATTTCAGATAGCTCAGTGAACTGTGGCCCATGCCGAAATCGTCCATGGAAATGATGAAGCCCAGATCGTTGATGCGTTTCAGGATGAAATTGTGCGGAGATTCGGGGTCGAGGGCGATGGATTCGGTGACTTCGATGCCGATCATTTCGCGTCGAAGGTGGCGGCGCTCCACGCACTGGACGATTTTCTCGGGGAGCAGGGGGTCGGAGAGTTGCTGGATGGAAACGTTGACCGAGATCTTGAAATGCGGCTCCAGCCCGGCCTGATGCCAGCGCTCGCGCTCGATACAGGCCTGGTCGAGCACCCACATGCCGATCCGTTGCATGAATCCCGCGTCTTCGCTGATGGCGACGGTGATGGGGGCGGGAATGAGGCCGTAGATGGGATGGCGCCAGCGCAGCAGGGCCTCCGCGCCGGTGACGCGGTTGGTGCGGTAGTCGACCAGGGGCTGGTATTCGAGATACAAATCGGCGCCGCGCCTGATGGCTTCGTCGAGGTCGCTGGCCAGCACGCGGGCGAGCACGCCGATGTCGTCGCTGCGGTCGATGCATTTCTTGCCGGAGGGGCCGACCAGGTTGCTGCATGCGACTTCCATCAGGCGGCCCAGGGTGTTCTTCTGGCGTTCGTCCTTGATGCGGTCGGAAATCTTGACGAAGGGCAGGTAGATGAGGAAACCCGCGAGCAGGTTGATCGCTTGCAGGATCGGGCCGCGCCAGGAGCCGCCGGTGGCGAGGTAGCCGCTCAACAGCGGCGGCGTTGTCCAGTCCAGCACGACGCTCGGCCAGGGAACGAGGCCGTGGCCCAGCGCCAGATAGGTGATAAGCATCAGCGCCAGCGGAACGAGCAGGAACGGCAGGAGGAAAACGGGGTTGAGGACGAGGGGCAGGCCGTAGAGCAGTACTTCATTGATGTTGAGCAGGCCCGGCGCGAGTGAGATCTTGGCCAGCCGCCGGCTGTTGCGATTCCTGCTGGCCATGAGGAGGGCCGCGATCAGGCACAGCGAGGAGCCGGCGCCGCCCATGAATACGAAGATGTCCAGGGTATGTTTGTTGATCGGGTAGGGCGGCGACAGGCCCGCCGCGAGCGCGGCGGCGTTGAGCGTGTTGGTCTGTTCGAGGATCTCCTGCGACAGCGGCGCGAACACATTGCTGCCGTGGATGCCGAAGAACCAGTTCACATGGATGAGCAGCACATAGGCGATGCTGGTATTCAGGATGTCCGTGAAAAAGGTGATCGGGTAGAGCATGGCCGCATAGACGCATTCATGCACCGTCATGCCGGTGACGGACAGGAAAACGAGGTGGACGCCCGCGAAACAGGTGATGGTCAGTACGCCCGGGATCAGGCAGATGAACGCGGACGGGATGGAGATGTCCAGGCCCTCCGAATATATGGTCATGCGCAGGCGCTCGATGCCGCACAAGAAGATGAGCAGGCGCGAGGCGGTCAGCGCGATCACGACGCTGATGAAAAGCCCTTGCACGCCGAGCCAGATCGACAGGTCTCCGGATTGTCCGGTGAGCGGCGTCACGGCCAGGAAAGAAGCCAGGGCGACCATCGCCGCGATGGGGGAGCTGACGGGACGGGTGGGGTGGCGCTGGTTGTAGCTTTGCGTCAAGTGATAGCTGGTCCCGAGCAGCGCCGGCAGGGAGAGGATGCCGAAAGTCCCTTGCCATATCGCCGCGCCCAGTCGCGTCCAGCCGTCGCCGAACAGGCGGCTCATGGCGTCCTGGTACGCCTGGATGGGCAGATTGTTCAGGACGATCGCCAGCGCGCCGGCGACCACGAGCGGCAGGCAGAGCAGGAAGCCATTGCGGATGGACATCATCGCCGGGCAGAAGGCCCATCTTGGCGTGGTAAAGCGTTGAAGGCGGTCGATGAGACTGGTGGCGCTCATGCTGACGGTCGGTTGGGTTGCCGGGGATCGGCCAATGCCGGAGACTGTCCGGCGGCGATACCGTCCGGGAAGCGTTGCACGGGCCATGCTACCAGTATTCTTTTGGCCTCATTCGTGTTATTGCGGGGCGGGAGGAAATATGACCGTGGACGCGGTCATTATTGGAATCGAGCGTTGTTTTTTACCGTCCCCGCGTCATGGGGGCGCGGCGGCTCTCCTGTGTCCCGGTCCAGCGGCGCTGCGCGCCGGATGGAACGAACTGGATTGCCGCGTCGATTCGCTCCTCGCAATGACGAGGTGGGGGAGACTCTCACAATGACGAGGTGGGGGGCTTTCGCAATGACGAGGCAGGAGGAGTGCAGCGACGCGGCAATCCATGCGGCGGCTCAAGGCGGGCCTATCGGAATGGATTCTTAGACCAAACAACTTGCGCATCGATACCATAACCATTAGAATGGGGCCATTGATAGCGTCACGCTGGAGAGCTACCGCCATGGCAAACGTGCATGTAAGAAACCTACCTGATGCCGTGCATCGCGCGCTCCGCGTGCGTGCCGCCCATCATGGCCGCAGTACCGAGGCCGAAATCCGCGAAATCTTGGAGGCCGCCGCGCGTCCGCCCAAGCGCGTCAAGCTCGGTTCCCTGCTGGCTTCCATCGCCCGCGAGGCGGGCAGACTGACCGACGCCGAAGCCGAGGGCTTCAACCAGCTCCGCGACAAGACGCCGGCCGAGCCGATGAGGTTTGAATGATCATCATCGATACTAACGTCATTTCAGAGCTGTGGAAGATCGAGCCGAACCCCAACGTGCTGGCGTGGATAGACGCGCAGACCATTGAAACGCTCTACCTGTCCGCCATCACCGTGGCCGAGCTGTGCCATGGCCTTGCGACGATGCCAGAGGGCAAGCGCCGCACGATCTACCAAGAGCGGTTAGCGAATGAAGTTTTGCCGGCCTTCGCTGGCCGCGTGCTGCCATTCGACCTGGACGCTTCCCAAGCCTATGCCGACCTGATGGCGCGGGCGAGGGCAGGAGGCAAGGCCATCGGCAAGGCAGACGGCTACATCGCCGCCACGGCCGCCGCTCACGGCCTGATGGTCGCAACGCGCGACACCAGCCCTTTCGAGGCCGCAGAGCTGAACACCATCAACCCGTGGGAGGCAACGCCATGACGCAACGCCAGGAGCGCCACGACGCCTATTCGCGCTGGCTGGCCGATGAAATTCAGGCCGCCATTGACGACCCCTCCCTCACTTACGGGAGAGAGGAATCCATCGGCAGAACTCGTCATTGCGAGGAGCCTGATTAAATCCGATCCCCGATCCCTGACTTCTGATGCCGCCGTTACAATGCCCGGGTTTTCTC
>JAIRLA010000136.1 GCA_031259795.1 Azoarcus sp. | reverse complement strand
ATCGACGCGGCAATCCAGTTCGTTCCATGCGGAGCGCAGCGACGCCGTTTTCTTGGCGGTGGCGGGGAGGACGAGCGTTTCGTTCCTTTTCCCCCTTTTTTACTCAGCGGCGCTTCGCGCCGGGTGGAACGCGCTGGATTGCCACGTCGATGCGCGCCTCGCAATGACGAGGGGGGAGGACTGTCGCGGCGACGAGCTCCTCGCAATGACGAGGGGGCGGTTCGCAATGGCGAATTCTCCCGATGGATTCCCCTCGCCCCCCGCAGGGGGGAGAGGGTGGCCGAAGGCCGGGAGAGGGGGGGAGCCAACCATCCGGCGCGAAGCGCCGCTGATTTCTTGGCGGTGGAGAATGAACAAGCGCCCCATTTCTTCCACCCCCCTTTTTTTCCAGCCGTGGGAATCCGGACGGGGCGCCGCGGTTCAGTCTTCTTCCTGCGTTGCGGGCGCCTGACCGGTTTCGGCCCGCGTCTTTTCCGCTTGCAGGCGGGCGAGTTTTTTCGGGCAGGGTTTATCGCAATCGCATTCTAGGCCAAGCCGGGCCAGGCCGCCGCAACTGCCGGCAATCGGGCGGCGTCCGAAAATGACGCCGATGGCCATGATGGCGATGACGGCGAGAATGACGGCGAAGGTAACGATGAAGGCGCTCATGACGGCTTTTCCGTGGGGAAAGGAGAAGGGGAAGGCGGACGTGTCGACGATACCGCGCGGGCGGACATTATCAAAGGAGGGCGCGCTGGCGAGGCGGACTACAGGACGAGCGCGCCGCCGGGCAGGGCGCCGGTGGCTTCCAGATTGCTGATGGCGGATGCGAGGTCGAGTCCTGTTTCGGCCTTGAGTATCGCGGCGCGCGCGCGCAATTCGGCAAGCGGGCGCAAAATCGCCGTTCCCGCCGCGGCAAAGGCGATGACGTTGCCGCTGTCGCAGGAAGGGAAGACCGCCGCCCGTCCATCGAAGGCGGTGAAAATGCGTTGTACGCTGGCCTCGTGGCCCCGCATTTGCCCAAGCAAATTGAATGCCGCCAGCCCGTCGGCGGAGAGCCTCGCGCGCAGGGCCTGGTGGAAGGGCAGCGTATCCAGCGCCCCCGTGCGCGCCTTGTCGTCGTAGCCATCAACGAAAACGTAGTCGTAGCGATCCGTTCCCGTGAGCATGAAGCGCGCGCCATCGTCGAGATGAATGGCGAAGCGCGCGCTTTCTTGCGGCAGGCAGAAAAATTGGCGCGCCGCCGCCACGACTTCCGGCTCGGTTTCGACCACGTCGATGCGGCTTTGCGGACAGTGGCGATGGACGAACTTGGCGAGCGAGGCCGCGCCCAGCCCGATCATCAGCACCCGCCGCGGCCATGTTCCGCCGTCACTGGCGAGTCCGTCGCGCAGCAGCAGCCCGGCCATCATCTCGCGGGTGTAGGCAAGTTCGAGCGCCTCGGGCTGGCGGATGCGCATCGCGCCCTGGACCCAGTTGGAACCGAAATGCAGGTAACGCACGCCGGCGCGTTCGGAAATGTCGATGGGGGTGCTCATATATTGTCTATTCGCTTATATTGTCTATTCTTGTCTATTCGTTTCATGCGGTTTCATGATCGGGGGGCCATCCTCGATCCCCGCCCGGCCGGGCCACAAGCATACACTTCCCGCACGCCAACCCTGAAAAGGATTCGTGCCGCGCCCGATGGCGCCATGTTCCGGAAATCGCGGGCCGTTCGCGGGGAAGAAATGGCTTCGATGCTGACTTGACGTTTGCCTTTTGCGCGGGGAGTATGCGTATACCTGCCGGTGTTGCCGGGAGGGTTTCTGATTCGTCCTGGTTTTTCGTAAAACGTAAAACTTTTCCCCGGAGAAAATCATGGTGATGTTGAATAAATTCAGGGGGCTTGGCGCCGCGTTGTCGTGCGTTGTTTTCGCCGCGGCCCTGGCCGCGTGCGGCGATGGCACGAAGCTGCTGGACGGCTCTTCCGAGCAGGCCCTGCAAAAATCGGCGCAAAAAGTCATGGAATCTCTTCCCGAAGACAAAAAGAGAGCATTCGGCGAGGCCATGCACGTCATCATGAATGCGGGCGTTGGCGAGCTGCCGGCCGCGGCCTTGAATCAGGGAACCGTGGAGGCGTTGAAGGAAGTCCAGAAAAGGGCGCGGGAAAGACTGGACGGCAAGACCGCCGATGAGGCCATCGCCCTGGCCGAGGAACTCAAGAAAAAGGTCAGTATGCAATGACCGGGACGGCGCGGCGTTTTTCCGTGGCGGATATCCGTCGCGGCGGGGCGGGACGGCGGTTTGCTATCATCGCCGGATGAATGCCGATCTGCACTGCCACTCTTCCGTCTCCGATGGTTGTCTCGATCCCGCCGCGCTGGTGCGCCGGGCGCGGGACAACGGCGTCGATCTCCTGGCCCTGACCGATCACGATGAATTGGGCGGGGTGGCCGAGGCGGCGGCGGAGGCGGCGCTTTTGGGCATGCGTTTCGTTGCCGGGGTGGAAATTTCGGTGACGTATGGCGATGAAACGGTGCATATCGTGGGGCTTGGCGTCGATCCGGATGATCCGCTCTTGTGCGCCGGGCTGGCGCGGGTGCGCGAGGGGCGCGAGGGGCGGGCGGAACGGATCGCCGCCGAACTCGAACGGGCGGGATTGCGCGGTACGCTCGCCGGCGCGCGCCGCCTGGCGCGCAATCCGGCGATGATCGGCCGCGCCCATTTTGCCCGTCATCTGGTCGCCTGCGGGCTGATGCCTGATGTGCGCACGGTGTTCGAGCATTATCTCGCGCGCGGCAAACCCGGTTTCGTCTCGCATCGCTGGGCGGAGCTGGCCGAGGCGGTGGGCTGGATTCATGGCGCGGGCGGTATTGCCGTGGTGGCGCATCCGGCGCGTTATCATCGCCTGCCGGCGGCGGCGCTGGAGAAGCTTTTCGATGATTTCACCGCCGTCGGCGGCGAGGGCGTGGAGGTGGTGGCGGGTTCGCACACGCCGGACGAGATGCTGCGCTTCGCTTCGCTGGCCCGGCGGCGCGGCTTGCTCGCGTCGAGGGCGTCGGATTTCCACAGTGCGGATGAAAGCTTGGTCGATGTTGGCCGCTGCCGCCCGCTGCCGCCCGATCTCGTGCCGGTGTGGTCGCGGTTGCCCTGACCCGGGTAGCCGGGTTTTATTTTTGTTGTCCTCAATGTAATGGCCCAATTCTTTTCCCTGCATGCGGATTCGCCGCAACCGCGCCTGATTCGCCAGGCCGCCAATATTGTCCGCGATGGCGGCCTGATCGTTTTCCCGACCGATTCGGCCTATGCGCTCGGCGGCCATCTTGGCGACGCGGCGCTGCTCGATCGCATCCGCCGCCTGCGCGGCGTCGACGAGCGCCACCATTTCACGCTGCTGTGCCGCGATCTTTCCGAGATCGCCACCTTCGCCCGCGTCGACAATGTGCAATACCGGCTGCTCAAGGCGGCCACGCCCGGCCCGTACACTTTCATCCTCGAAGGCACGCGCGAATTGCCGCGCCGCCTGCTGCATCCCCGGCGCAAGACCATCGGCCTGCGGGTGCCCGAACATCCCGTGGTCGCGGCCCTGCTCGCGGAACTGGGCGAGCCGCTGCTGTCGTCGACCCTGCTGCTGCCGGGGGAAGAAATGCCGCTCACCGATGCCGTGGAGATTCGCGCCCGTCTGGAAAGGGAGGTGGAACTGGTGATCGAGGCCGGCGTTTGCCGTCCCGAGGCGACGACGGTGATCGACCTTTCCACGGGCGCGCCCGTGCTCGTCCGCGCGGGCAGGGGCAGACTCGAATCCTTTGGCCTGGCGGAGCATTGAGCGCGAGATGATCGAGACGATAGCGGGAATCCTGATCTGGGCCGTGCCGGTGGTGCTGGCGATTACCTTGCACGAAGCGGCGCACGGCTACGTGGCGCGTCATTTCGGCGACGCGACCGCCGAGCGCGCCGGGCGCATCACCCTCAACCCGTTGCGCCACATCGACCCGGTGGGGACGATCGCCGTGCCGCTGGGGATTTACCTGCTTTCATCGGCGGCGGGGAGCGGCATGCTGTTCGGCTGGGCGAAACCGGTGCCGGTCAATTTTGCCCGCCTGCGCCACCCCAAGGCCGACATGCTGTGGGTGGCCGCCGCCGGGCCGCTCGCCAATCTCGCCATGGCCCTCGCCTGGACGCTGGTGTTCGCCGTCGCCGCCGGCGGGATGTCCCGCCCGCTCGCCATGATGGCCATTGCCGGCATGCAAATAAACGGTGTGCTGATGTTGCTCAATTTGCTGCCGATCCCGCCGCTCGATGGCGGCCGCATCATGGTCAGCCTGCTGCCCGATCGCCTGGCCTGGAAATACGCGCGGATCGAGCCTTATGGCGTCATTATCGTGCTGGCGTTGCTGTTCTCCCACGCGCTCGATGCCATTCTGGGGCCCTTGTTGAGAGCGTTCGTGCAAACCCTGATGATGCTCGCCGGGCGTTGAGGCGGCGATGACGGCACGGATGGCGGCGGCATGGTAATGGAAACGGAAACGCTCACGGAAACGGCTGCGGAAACGGCCACGGAAACGACTGCGGAAACGGTCGCGGCGACGGCGGAAAAGGAAGCCGACGCGGCGGATGCGGCGCTCGCCCGCCTTTACGGCGAACCCATGCTTGAACTGCCCAAGGATCTGTACATCCCGCCCGATGCGTTGCGCGTATTCCTCGAAGCCTTCGAGGGGCCGCTCGACCTCCTGCTCTACCTCATCCGCCGCGCCAACATCAACGTGCTCGATATACCGATGGCGCCGCTCACGGGGCAATACCTCGAATACGTCGAAGCCATGCGCGCCACCAATCTGGAACTGGCGGCGGAATACCTGCTGATGGCGGCGATGCTGCTCGAAATCAAGTCGCGCATGCTGCTGCCGCGCCCGCCGCGCGAAGAAGCGCTCGAAACCGATCCGCGCGCCGAACTGGTGCGGCGTCTGCTCGAATACGAACAGACCAAGCTCGCGGCGGCGCGGCTCGAAGCCCTGCCGCGCGCCGGGCGCGACTTCGAGCGCGTCAGCGTGTTCGTGGCGGAAAAAATCATCGAACGCATGCCCGAAGTCAGCCTGCACGACCTGCAACTGGCGTGGCTGCGCTTGATGAAACGGGCGCGGCTCGTGCAGCATCACCGCGTCGGCAGCGAAGAATTGTCGGTGCGCGAGCACATGACGATCATCCTGCGCAAACTCTCCGGCGGCGCCTTCGTCGTTTTCGATACCCTGTTCGATGTGGAAAAGGGCGTGGCCGGACTGGTGGTCAGCTTTCTCGCCATGCTCGAACTGGTCAAGGAAGCCTTGGTGGTCATCACCCAGAACGAGGCGTTCGCGCCGATTTATGTGAAACTGGCCGATGGTCAAGCCTGAAGAAACCGAAGCCGCCGCCGGGCCGGACGAAGCGCGGGAAAGCGCGCCGGAGCCTTCGCCGCCCTTGCCGGACGGAGAAGCCTTCCCGGACGGAGAAGCAGAAGCGGCCGCCGACGACATATACCGCGACAGCGGCGGCGAAGCGCCCCCCGCGCGCGCGCCGCTTCGCCTGCGCGAAACCGCGGACTACAAGCGCGTCATCGAAGCCGCGCTCCTCGCCAGCCCCGCGCCGCTCGCGGTCTCGGCCCTGCGCATGCTGTTCGAACCGGACCCCGGCCCGGATTTCGTGCGCCGCCTCGTCGACGAACTGCGCGCCGAATGGGAAGCCGCCGGGCGCGGCGTCGAACTGGCGCAGACCGCCGCCGGCTGGCGCTTCCAGACGCGGCTCGAATACCAGCTCTACCTCGATCGCCTGAAAAACGAAAAACCGCCCCGCTACTCGCGCGCGGTCATGGAAACGCTGGCGATCATCGCCTACCGCCAGCCGGTGACGCGGGGCGACATCGAAGACATTCGCGGCGTCGCCGTCTCCACCGGCGTACTCAAGACACTGGAATCGCGCGGCTGGATCGACATCGTCGGCCACCGCGACACGCCGGGCCGTCCGGCGCTGTTCGCCACCACGCGGCGCTTTCTCGATGACATGGGCCTGCGCAGCCTGACCGAACTGCCCGCCTTGCCCGAAATTGAAAGGATGATGGATCTTGTCGATGCCACGCAAATCGAAACGGACGCCGCTGCGTCAACCGGATGAAGATTCCCGCCGCACCCGGCGGCGCATCGCGCGCCGGGGCGAGAACAGGGAAGCGGAAACAGAAACGGAAGCGGAAGCGAAAATGGCCGCCGCCGCGCCGCCGCGTCCGCCGCGCCGCGGACGCGGCAAGGACACGGGCGAAGAACCCGAGCGCCTGCAAAAAGCGCTTGCCCGCACCGGCCTTGCCTCGCGCCGCCAGATCGAAGCCTGGGTGGAAGAGGGCCGCATCCTCGTCAACGACCAACCCGCCGGGCCGGGGCAGAAAATCGGTTCCGGCGACCGCGTCAAACTCAACGGACGCCTGGTGCCGCTGCGCTTCGGCGCCCGCCCGCCGCGCGTACTGCTCTACCACAAACCCGAAGGCGAAATCGTCTCCCGCCACGACCCCGAAGGCCGTCCCACCGTGTTCGAGCGCCTGCCGATCCTGCGCCGGGGGCGCTGGCTGGCGATTGGCCGCCTCGACTTCAACACCTCCGGCCTGCTGCTCTTCACCGACGACGGCGGCCTGGCCAACCGTCTCATGCACCCGCGCTACGAACTCGAACGCGAATACGCCGTCAGGCTGCTCGGCGAACTCTCCGGCGAACAAATCCAGAGCCTGACCACCGGCATCGTCCTCAAGGACGGCATTGCCCGGTTCAACACCCTGCGCCCCGAAGGCGGCGAAGGCGTCAACCGCTGGTATCGCGTCACCCTTTCGGAAGGCCGCAACCGCGAAGTCCGCCGCATGTTCGAAGCCGCCGGCCTCACCGTGAGCCGCCTGATGCGGGTGCGCTACGGCCCCGTCGAACTCCCCCCCCGCCTCAAGCGCGGCATGTGGATGGAAATGCCCGCCGCCGAAGCGTGCGCCCTGGCGGGACTGCCGCCGCCAAAAGAAGAAAAACACGACCGCGACCGCGGCCGCGCCCCGAAACTGCGGCGGACAATCAGGCGGTGAAAGACGAAACCGCCGGCGCGCGCCCGCCAGTGCGCATCGCGCGCCCGGGCAAGCCCCTGTTCCCCTGACCCCCTCCCATGCTCAGTTACCGCCACGCCTTCCATGCCGGCAATCACGCCGACGTCCTCAAGCATTTCGTGCTGGCCGAATTGCTCGCCTACTACTCGCGCAAGGACAAACCCTGGACATACATCGACACCCACGCCGGGGCGGGCTGCTACGCGCTGGGTGACGAGATCGCGGGCAAGACCGGAGAATTCGCCGGAGGCATCGCGCGCCTGTGGGATCGCCCCGGCCCGCCGCCGCTGGCGGCCTATATGGACATCGTGCGCCAATTCAATCCGGGCGGGCGCCTGCTTTTCTACCCCGGCTCCCCGGCATTGGCGATGGCCTGCGCGCGGGAGCGGGACAGCCTGCACCTGTTCGAGCTTCACCCCGCCGATCTGCGGGCATTGCAACAGACATTTGCCTCGGAGACGCGCGGCGTCCGGGTACAAGTGCGCGGCAGCGACGGCCTGGCCGCCCTGCGCGGCCTGCTGCCGCCGCCCGCCCGCCGCGCCGTGGTCCTGATCGACCCTTCCTACGAAGTCAAGAGCGACTATCGGCACGTAGCCGAGGCGCTCGCCGAAGCGATGCGCCGCTTCCCCACGGGGTGCTATGCATTGTGGTACCCACTGCTCGCGCGCGCCGAATCCCGCCGCCTGCCGCGGCGGCTAGCCGGACTCGGCGCGGAAAACTGGCTGGACCTGCGCCTGCGGATACGCCATCCCCCCAAAGACGGCTTCGGCATGTACGGCAGCGGCCTCTTCATCATCAACCCGCCATGGACATTGCCCGAACGCCTGCAATCGACGCTGCCATGGCTGGCCGCAACGCTGGGAACCGACGACGGCGCGGGCTTCGACCTGGACTACCGCATCGCGTAAACGGCTTCAACGATCAGATCCAATCAGCGGCGCTTCGCGCCGGTTGGAAGAAACTGGATTGCCACGGCGCTGCGCGCCTCGCAATGACGAGGGGGGAGGCTTTCGCAGTGATAGGGGGCGGCTTTTGTAATGGCGAGGGCGGGCGGTCTTTGCAGTGGCGGGTTCTTGCGATGAACCTTCCCTCCCCCGCTTGCGGGGGAGGGTGGCCCGCAGGGCCGGGAGAGGGCTTCGTTCCATGCGGAGCGCAGCGACGCTGTTTTCTTTGCGGTGGAGCGTGGACAGGCGTCCCTTTCCTTCGCCCCCTTTTTAATCAGCGGCGCTGCGCGCCGTTTGGTACGACGCCCTCTCCCGGCCTTCGGCCACCCTCTCGCCCGCCAAGCGGGGGAGGAAAGTGTCCATCGCAAGAATCCGGCATTGCAAAGGCCGCCCCCGCTCGTCATTGCGAAAGTCGCCCCCGCCTCGTCATTGCGAGGAGCGAATCGACGTGGCAATCCAGTTCGTTCTGCCCGGCGCGAAGCGCCGCTATCGAAAAGGAAAAGAAGAAAAGACTTCGTCATTGCCGGCCCCCTTCCATCATTACAAACACGGCAAGGCGAATGCGCCTTCCGGCCCGCGGGCGAAACCCGTCGGCATCCATGAAATATTTTGCAATTCATAAAATTTTCCAGGACTTTGCAAAATCGACGTCTGTTACATTTGCGGTTTGCCGCAATTGCGCAATTGATATACACCCTTGGAATAGCGCCCCATGAAAGCCGTCATCCTGGCGGGCGGGCTGGGAACCCGCATCAGCGAGGAATCCCATCTCAAGCCCAAACCCATGATCGAAATCGGGGAAATGCCGATCCTGTGGCACATCCTCAAAATATATTCCAGCCACGGCAT
>JAIRLA010000134.1 GCA_031259795.1 Azoarcus sp. | reverse complement strand
AGCGCCGCCGTTATCCGGAGCCGCTGTTCATCCTTCGTCCGGATGATTGAGCGCCTGGTCGAACTGGTAAATCAGGTCGTCGGCGATGTCGTCGAGGTCGGTGGGGACGTAACCCAGACAGATGGAGACCGCATCGCGCGCCTTGAGCCATTCGGTGTCCTGCACCGTGCGCAGGTGAGTGCCGGCGACAAATTCGGCCAGGACGTTGATGGCGATCAGGCGGTGCGCCTCGCTGTGGATATTGCGCGGGTCTTCGAGTTGGGCGTAATCGTGGTGGTTGAGGATGCCTTGGGTAACGGCGTCGGTCAGGCCCCAGGTGCGCGCGAGATAGTAGCCGAGCACGGCGTGGCTGGTGCCGATGGCTTCGTCCTCGATGTCGGTGAACACCCGCGCGGCATTCTGGTTGGCGTCGCGCAGGACATTTTTGTATTCGGGATAGCGTTGCGCGAGCAGCGGGATGCCGCAGTCGTGGAACAGGCCGAAGGTGTAGGCGGTATCCGGATTCACGCGCCCGACGATGGATGCCAGGCGTTTGCTGGCGATGGCGGTGTAGCGGGAACTGTCCCAGAAACGTTCGAGCGAAGTGCCCTCGCTGCTGATCGCGTTTTGCAGCAGCGCCTCATGCACCAGATTGGCGAGCGAGCCGAAGCCGAGCATTTTCACCGCGTCCGAAATCGATGCGATACGGCGGCCTCCGCCGACGAGCGGGGAGTTGGCCGTGCGCACGACGACAGCGGCGATTCCGACATCCTGGCTGATGAGGATGGCAATTTTCTTGCTGTTGATGAGCGGACTCTTCAATTCGTCCATCAACTGGGTGAGAATGGCCGGGCATGCCGGGATGGAAATTCCGTGCAGTGCTTGGTTATCGGAGGCGTTCATGGTCTTGAAATATGTAACTGGAGTTTTGTGTCCAGCCGCATTCCGCGTTCGGCGCCAGTCCGGCGGTGTGGCTATCGTTTCGAGACTAGCGCACGTTCGTGAAACGAGCCACACATATTGCCGGGATATCAGGTAGAAGTACCTATGGACACGTGATGGCGCTCATCCCGCCGCGTCTCCAGCGCGTATTTCGTTAGAATGCATGGCCCGAGCGGGAGGAATGAACATGGAGCAATTGAAATACTGGTTGGAGAACTTGACCGGCGGGGACGCGATGACAATGCTCGCGCTGCACATCTTGCTCATCGTATGCGCGGTCGGCGTTTTCAATTATGTGTCGCGCCGGGTGCTGGCCCGTTTCGGCAGGGAAAGCGCCGGGGGAGCAGCCGAGACCCAGTGGAATCAAGTCCTGGCGCTCGCCGCCCGCCGCCCCCTGTCGATACTGGCCTGGGTGGTCGGCATTTCGTTCATGGGCCAGATCGTGCAGGCGCGGACGGACGCGGCCATTCTCGCGGTGGTTCATCCCGTGCGCACCATCGGCGTCATCGCCTGCCTTGGCTGGTTTCTGCTGCGCCTCATCGGCAACGCGAAAGACGCGATCATCAGGCGCCGGATCGCGCGCGGCGAAGAGGTCGACCGCACCACGGTCGACGCCATCGGCCAGATCCTGCGGATATCGGTGTCCATCACCACGGTGCTGGTGGCTTTGCAGAGCCTGGGTTTTTCGGTCGAGGGCGTGCTGGCTTTCGGCGGCATCGGCGGCATCGCCGTGGGCTTTGCCGCCAAGGATCTGCTCGCCAATTTCTTCGGCAGCCTGATGATCTATTTCGATCGCCCGTTCGCGGTCGGCGACTGGATTCGCTCCTCCGAAAAACAGATCGAAGGTACGGTCGAAGACATCGGCTGGCGGTTGACCCGTATCCGCACGTTCGATAAAAGGCCGCTTTACGTGCCCAATTCGGTATTCACCACCATCACGGTCGAAAACCCGTCGCGGATGAGCAACCGCCGCATCAATGAAACCATCGGCGTGCGTTACGACGATATCGGCGTAGTCACGGATATCGTCGAAGACATCCGCGCCATGCTGCGCGCACATCCGGAAATCGACCAGGAACAGACCCTGATCGTGAATTTCCTCCAGTTCAACGAATTCTCGCTCGACATCATGGTGTACACCTTCACCCGCACCACGGTCTGGATCGACTTCCACGAAATCAAGCAGGACATCCTGTTGAAGATCGCCGAAATCATCGCCAATCGCGGCGCCGAGATCGCCTATCCGACGCGCATCAGTCTGAGCCGCGCCCTGCCGCCCGACGAGAAGAAACCCGCGCCCGCGCGGACGCCGCCTTCTCCCGAACCCGGCAAGGCTCCGCAGGGCGCGTGAAACCCGGGCGCGGCGCGGGGCCTCCACGATGAACGCAACGGCGGGCGCAGCGATCGGCATCGGCGCGGCCTGCGGCGCGTGGCTGCGCTGGGCCTTGGGGGAATGGCTCAATCCATTGGGCTTTGCGTTGCCGCTGGGAACGCTGGCGGCCAATCTGGGGGGCGGATTCCTCATGGGCGTGGCGCTGGCCGTATTGCAGGCAAACCCCGGCCTGTCTCCCGCCCTGCGGCTGGCGCTCACCACCGGGCTGCTTGGCGGATTGACCACCTTCTCGACCTTTTCCGCCGAAGCTTTCCACCTCGCCCAGCGCGGCGCGTGGGGATGGATGGGCGCGCACACGCTATTGCATGCCGCCGGCTCGGTGCTGATGACCTGGGCGGGTTACAGCTTGATACAGGGGTGGCGGGGCTGAAAACCCGACCACGCGCGCCGGGGCAACATCAACGGCGGCGCGGGGTGTGCTTGACCGTGAAGGGAACTGTGGCGGCCAATGTCGCATCGTTTTTCGGGAAATCTTTGCGATAAAGGCGGATTTCATAGGAACCGGATCTGTGCGGAGCGTCGATCTCCGCTTCGCTGTCGCCAGCGACAGGCTGGAAGACGGCAATGGCATTGTCGCCGTGTTCGGCCTGTGCTTCGTAGATGGCCAGGAATGCGCCATCTTTTTTCATTCGGCGAGTGATGCCGGTGAGCTTGGCGACGATTTCATCGTCCCGTGTGTAAATCTTTTTATCCAGTGCCAGGGTGACTTTCACTTCGCCATCGACCGTGAAAGGCACGCTGGCGGCCAGGGTATCGTCACTCTCCCGGGATTTGCGGTAAAGCCGAAGCTCGTAGGCGCCGGTTTCGGGCGGAGTGGAGAATTCAATGTTGCTATCGTCGGTGTGGACGTTGTGATTTCCGTAGGAGCCGCCACCCACCCGGTAAAGACCCACGAAGGCGGAATCCTTCTGCATGCGTTCGGTGACGCCGCCAAGTGTGGCGACGATTTCCTCGCCCCGCGCGTAAGTCGCCTTGTCCAGCGCCAGGGAGACTTCCACGTCGCCGTCGACCGTGAAAGGCGCCTTGCCGACCAGGGCATCGGCGCTTGCCGGGCTCTTGCGGTAGAAGCGGACTTCGTAGGAACCATGCTGGTTCGGGGTGGAGAGCATTATCTGGCTGTCGTCGGCAACATGGAGATAAGTTTGGTCGGCCTTGGCGTCATGTCCGGCATTGGCCGGGTAAATGGCCAGGAAGGCGTTGTTCTGCTCCATTTCCTTGGTGAAACCGGCGACCGTGGCGACAATTTCTTCTCCGCGAAGATAGCTGTTTTTGTCCACGTTGACCGATCCTTTGCTGGAGGAGGACTTTTCGCAGGCGAAGAGGAAGATAGCGGATGCGGATACCGCAGCCAGAGTGAGTACGAGCCGTTGCGCACGAGAGCTTGCCATGATGCTTTTCCTTGTGAATGTTCGGGGGAGTCCAAGCGAAGGCTATTTTCCGATATTGTCAAGGCGAGATCAATAGATCAATCAATGCCCGATTCCCTCTTCGGATTGAAGCAAGAGAATATCGGATTGGGAAAGCCCCGTGATCGCCGCCACCGTCTCCACCGCCAAACCTTTTTCCAGCGCCTTCCGGGCAATGGCGAGTTGCGCTTTTCCCCTGCCCTCTTCCCTGCCCTCTTCCCGGCCTCTTTCCAAACCTTCTTTTCTAGCCGCGTGTTCGGCGGCGGAAATGTCACGGCGCAGCTTTTCGCGGGATTCCGCGAGCATCCGCGCTTCCTCGTCTTCCGACAGCGCCATCAGCTTGGCCACCGCCTTTCCGATTTGTGGGTCCTGCGTCAGCATGGTCAATTCCTCCTTCCGGCGGACATCCAGAAACTTGAGCCAGTTCCAGAGCACCGTTCCATCCGTTTCACATGGTAGTTTCGGAAGCTCCAATGTGTTGATTTCCACCAAGTCGGTGAATTCCGAACCCGTCTCCGCATCGCGGAGTCTGTAGCGGTTATGATAGACCCTGTTTTCGGAAATTTGCACATGATCGGTAATCAATATGCAAATGGAACGCCTGATGTTCTGGTAATCCTCGCCTTCGCCGATCTGCTCCGTCACCATCCGCGCAAGATAGAAGAGGATGCGTTCTCGCAGATCGGCGTGATTGACAATCTGGATTTCGACGTTGATCCTTTTGCCGGAAGCGGTCTTGATCTTCACGTCCAGAATCCCCTGCTTGTCGTCCGGGACATCGCGCGGCGAGTGCGGATCGATGATGGTCACATCCGTGTAATCCTCGGCGGGCAGGGTCAGCGTGGATTTCAGGAATCCAATGAGAAGCGACGTGTCCCGGGCATCGCCGAACAGCATTTTGAATACCGCGTCATTGCGCGGAGACAGGAAGGGTTTTGTCATATCCATATCCTCCGGGATTTCCCCTGCCCCTCAATCATCGCTTCCCTGGCTCATGCCGCCTGACCCAATAACGGATAGTCCGTATACCCTTGCGCGCCGCCGCCATAAAACAATTCCGGCCTTGGCGCGTTCAGCGGGGCATTGCTCTTGAAACGCTCGACCAGATCGGGATTGGCGATGAAAGGGACGCCAAAGGCGCCAGCGTCGGCATAGGTGGAGAGCAGTTGCGCCGCCGTCTCGCCGGTGAGTCCCTGATTGACAATGAATATGCCGCCGAATTGCGCTTTCAATTGCGGGCCGAGCAGCCCGGGCCCCTGGGCTTCGCGCGCGAAGATGAAAGCGATGCGGCGTTTGCCCAGTTCCCTGGCGACATGACCGAAAGTGGCCGCCGGGTCGCTGTCGCCCATGCTGTGCGAATCGCAGCGCGGCGCCAGATGCACTCCGACGCGGCCCGCGCCCCATACCTCGATGGCGGCATCGGTGATTTCGAGCAGCAGGCGGGCGCGGTTCTCGATCGGGCCGCCATAGGCGTCGGTGCGTTTATTGACGCTGTCCTGGAGAAACTGGTCGGGCAAGTAGCCGTTCGCGCCGTGGATCTCCACGCCATCGAATCCCGCCGCCTTGGCATTGGCCGCGCCTTGCCGGTAGGCGTCGACGATGGCGGGGATTTCCTCTGTCTCCAGCGCGCGCGGGGTGACATAGGGTTTCAATGGGCGGACGAGGCTTACGTGCCCTTCCGGAGCGATGGCGCTGGGGGCAACAGGCAGGCGGCCATCGAGATAGAGCGGATCGGAGATGCGCCCGACATGCCAGAGCTGCATGAAGATGCGCCCGCCGGCCTTATGCACCGCCTCGGTGACTGGTTTCCATCCGGCGATTTGCGCCTCATTCCAGATGCCGGGACTGTCGGGATAGCCGACGCCCTGCGGCGTGACGGAGGTCGCTTCGGAGAGGATCAGCCCGGCGCCGGCGCGTTGGGCGTAATACTCGGCCATCAGCGCGTTGGGCACTCTGCCGGCGCTGGAGCGGCAGCGGGTGAGCGGCGCCATGATGATGCGATTGGGCAGGACGACTTCGCCCAGTTGCAGGGGATCGAACAGGGTTGGCATGGTCATTTCCTCGCAAGGATCGCCGGCGATGGTTTCATGTGTCCGTTCCGCCGACAAGTCTGAACCGGACAAGGATATGCGATATCACCACGATGCGAAACTGCCCGAGGCCCCGCGCCTCGTCCGGTTGCGAATTCGTATCGTGGCGGGCCGGACGGCGGCCAGCCGTTCGCGCGCGCCGGGAGGAGGATGTGCGCGAGCGGCCCGCAAAATTTCTCTTGACACGAAGCGATGATATAACTAGGATCATCGACATGAAAACCCGCTATAACCTTGCGATTCCCCCCGAGTGGCGGCCCATGTCTAAAGTCTTCACGGCCCTGGGGGATGAACACCGCCAGCGCATGCTGCTGCTCTTCGACAAGGGGGAGCGCCTGAATGTGGGCCAGATCGCCGCGGTTTCGACGCTTTCCCGTTCCACGGTTTCCCATCACCTGAAAATCCTGCGGGAAGCCGGAGTACTGAAGTCCGAGAAGATCGGCAAGGAAGTCTGGTTCTGGATCAACCGGCATTGGCTGGAAGAAACCCTGGGCAACGTGCTCGGCTATATCCGCGAGCATTGCTGAATTTTTTTGCCCAATATAACGAAAATCATGGTTATGACGAATCAAACGACCGCCGCGAGGCGCTTCCCATTCTTGCCACGCCCCCGCAATCAGGAGGACAAAATGATGATGAACCGAACTTGGCTGTGGCTGTTTTTCCTGCTCATTTGCGGAGGGTGTCTGGGCGGATGCTGGGCGCGGGAAAACATGACAATAAAAAACACAGCGCAAGAGAACGTTTCAATGGAATCCGTTGGAACTGTTTTCAGGACCGGCATGAAATGGGCGCCTCGGCCCAAATCTTCGTCCAATTTTGCCGTCTCGCCAGACGGGACGCGCATCATCTTCGGGACGGGGGTGATCACAGACGGCCTGCTGTTGCTGGACTTGAAAAGCGGGCAAAAGACCCGGCTTCCCGGTGAAGAAAACCGCTTTTGGGAGATGGGTAACTGGTCGCACGACGGGCAGCAAATCGTCGCCGTCTCGACGGCCATCCGCGACAACCGTTATCAGGTAGGAGAACAGGAAATCATCCTGATCGACCCGAAGGATTGGCGTCACCGCAAGCTGGCGGCCACGCCCGGCGTGAACATCTGTCCGTTTTTTTCCGCCGATGGCAAAAGCGTCTATTACCTCAAGGGCGAAAAGCGAAAGCGCGGCAGGACGCTGGCGACCAACTACGATCTCTATGTCTACGATCTGGCGTCGGATCGGGAAACGCGTTTGACTCACGAGAAAATGTATATAGCTGGAGATGGGTATGATGATGGGAGCGAGGTGTTTTTCTCGGCAGTCGGTTTCGAACGTGTGCGTTCCATTCCTTCCATTAATGCATCGCTTTCCATTTATGTCTTGAACAAAGCGACATTGGACGTGCGCCTTCTCGATGTTGACCAAAGCGAGGGGGTTTTTTGGCTCGATTTTGGAGGCAAGGACCGGACAGGAAACGTTTATTTCAAAGCAACCAAGAAAAATCGCGGATTTTATCGCTGGTTTGCCTATCGCTGCAATGCGAAAGGAAAAGACTGTGCCGTGCTTCATGAAATGCTGGGTCAGAGCAGAGTCCGGATTGCTCGCCAGACAGGGGAAATTTTCATCGACGAAC